>CAUCWU010000037.1 GCA_958446555.1 uncultured Lachnospiraceae bacterium
AGTTGGCTTGCGATAGCGGTATTGGTAGTAATATTGTTAAAGACACCACTCGCTCATAGTGAACTTGGTGCGACTAGATGGATCTATCTTGGTCCAATCAGTTTTCAGGCGGCAGAACCGATTAAAGCAGCAATTATTTTGTTTTTGGCATTTTATGTGCGCTATGTGGGATTAAAAACATGTTGGCGTCAGTTTGCATTAATTGGAATTACGGCTTTACTATTCGGATTTTTATTTGCATTTTCAAATAATTTGAGTACTGTGATTGTACTATTTGGAATTTGTGGTGTCGTCATTCTAGCAAGTGTAAAACAATCAGATCTTCGCTGGTATTTTATTGCTTTTGTGGCCATTTTTGTGATTTTAGCAGTCGGGCTTACTTGGTATCTGATTACCCATCAGGGAGCAGAAAACTTCCGTTTTGTGCGTATTCGTGCATGGCTTCATCCAGAGGAGTATGCAGCCAATGAGGGACTGCAGGCGATGCAGGCACGCTATGCAATTGGTGCTGGTGGATTTTGGGGAAAAGGACTTGGACAGAGCTTAATTAAGTTCAAGCTTTCCTATTCCTACAATGATTTTATTCTTGCAATTATCTGTGAGGAGCTTGGCGTATTTGGCGTGATTATCATGATGTCGCTATTTGGTTATCTGTTGTATCGAATCTACAAAATAGCACAAAATGCATGGGATATCGATGGAAAAGTAATTGCAATTGGTGTTTTTACGCAGATTGCATTACAGCTTTTAATTAACGTGATGGTTGTTACAAGCGTAATTCCAACAACCGGTGTTACACTTCCATTTTTCAGTGCAGGCGGAACATCAGTTGTCTTTTTATTAGCAGAGCTTGGAGTTGTGTTAAATGTCGATAAGTATGCAAAAGAGCGTCGCTTCTTGGAGGAGGCAGAACGCTATGTTGATCAGCTAGAGCAGCGTGGTGGTGTTGGATCGGCCTTGTGGAGAAGACGATTCCCTTCAGTAAAAACGCGTAAGGGATAATAGACAAAAGAGTGTTAAGATAAGAACGAATCACAATCGTTCAAACTTAACACTCTTTTTTGATACCTAGAAGGTATTTTTATACGCGCTCAGCGATGGTATAGATCAGTTGCTCAGAGCTATCCCAATCCAGACACGGATCGGTAATGGACTTTCCATAGATATGTTCGCCAATCTTCTGATTGCCAGCCTCGATATAGCTCTCGATCATGACACCTTTTACCAGATTCTCAATTTCCTTAGAATGGGTACGGCTGTGCATAACCTCTTTTACGATACGGATCTGCTCCATATGCTTCTTTCCAGAGTTGGAATGGTTTGCATCGACGATGCAGGCTGGATTGAGAAGATTTCTCTCCTGATACATCTCATATAGACGATATAGATCCTCATAGTGGTAGTTCGGGATGGTCTTTCCATACTTATCAACAGCACCGCGAAGAATGGTGTGGGTAAGCGGATTTCCGTCAGTCTGAACCTCCCAACCGCGGAAAATAAAGTCGTGGCCGTGCTGTGCAGCAACAACAGAGTTGAGCATAACAGATAAATCTCCACTGGTTGGATTCTTCATACCTGCTGGGATATCAATTCCACTGACAGTCAGACGATGCTGCTGATTCTCAACAGAACGTGCACCGACAGCGACATAAGAGAGAATATCAGACAAATAACGCCAGTTTTCTGGATATAACATCTCATCGGCAGCAGTCAGACCAGTCTCAGCAACAGCGCGCATATGCATATGGCGAATTGCAAGAATACCAGCTAACATATCTGGCTTTTTCTCTGGATCTGGCTGATGAACCATGCCCTTGTAGCCCTCACCTGTTGTACGAGGCTTGTTGGTGTAGATACGAGGGATTAAGATTAACTTGTCAGAAACCTTTTCCTGAACGCGTGCCAGACGATGAATATAATCTAAAACAGCTTCCTCATTGTCAGCAGAACACGGTCCGATGATAACAAGAAACTTGTCGCTTTCCCCGGTAAAGACTTTGCGGATCATCTCATCACGCTCTTTTTTTACCTTGGTGATGGCCTCAGATACCGGATACTGCTCGCGGATCTCGGCCGGAGTTGGAAGCTTTTTCACAAAATTGAAGCTCATAGTCATTCCTCTTTTCTAAATCTAGTACAGTTTCAAGTTCGCAGGTTGAATGAACTTTCACAAAGCAAATTATAAATAGGAAGGTTTGGAATGTCAAGGATAAAGAGGGGAGTTTTGGATATACTGTACTAAGAAGGAGGTATCTATGAAACTCGTACTCATTATTATCGTATGCGTCGCGGCCATCATTGTCTGCTTCTCGCTTGCGGCAGCGGCGAAAAATGCCGAGAGGCTTTCGAATCTGTGGCTTGAAAAGAAGAAAGAGGAAAATTAAGGTATACTTTTTTTATAAGTTGAATTAAAATGGTAGTGAACATCCTGTGGGAGCAAACAGTGAAAAAACGGATTCAGGTTATTTTTCTATGTCTAACGATGGTATTGACCATACTGGTGCCCAAACGGGTTTGCGCTGAAAAAACGGATTCATCGATTCAGCTTACTTGCCCGTCTGCGATTTTGATGGAGGCATCTACGAAAAGTGTGATCTATGAAAAATCGCCGGATGAAATACGAAGCCCTGCGAGTATTACAAAGATTATGACTGCGATCTTGATTTTTGATGCGCTTGCGTCTGGAAAGATTTCGCTAGAAGACGAGGTTGTGACAAGTGCGTATGCAAAATCAATGGGCGGCTCGCAGGTCTATCTGGAGGAGGGGGAAAAGCAAACAGTCGATACATTGATTAAATGTATTATGGTTTCAAGTGGCAATGATGCGAGTGTTGCGATGGCTGAGTACATAGCAGGAAGTGAGGAAGGCTTCGTGCAGATGATGAACGAGCGAGCAGCATCTCTTGGAATGAGCAATACGCATTTTGAAGACTGCTGTGGGTTGACAGACTCAGAAAATCACTATACAACAGCGAGAGATGTGGCACTAATGGCAAGAGAATTGATCACGAAGTATCCAAAAATTCGCGATTATACAACCATCTGGATGGAAAATATTACACATGTAACTGCACAGGGAAGTAAAGAGTTTGGGCTTGCAAATACCAATAAGTTATTAAAGCAGTATCCGTATACGACAGGCTTAAAAACCGGATCGACAGACAAGGCAAAATATTGTGTCTGTGCAACTGCAAAGAAGGATGGTGTTGAATTGATCGCCGTGATTATGGGCTGTCCAAACTACAAGGATCGTTTTGCAGAGGCTCAAACGCTTCTTCAATATGGTTATACAACATGTAAGCTCTATAGGGATGAAACTCCACTAGAACTAACACCAGTACCGATAAAGGGTGGAATCAAAAAGACTGTGCAGGCGATTTACCAGGAAGAATTTTCTTGGCTATCAATGGCAGGAGAAGATTTTTCACAAATTGAAAAGACAATGACAATACAAGAATTGACAGCTCCAATCGAAGAAGGGCAGCAAATTGGTCTTGTAAGTTACACGTTAAATGGAAAAGAGTTGGGAAGCATTGGCGTGTATGCAGGAGAGTCTGTCAGAGAGGCACATTTTATTGATTATCTGATTGGGGCTTTGTCTCGATGGATGACAGAAATGACACAGTGAAAGGAAGACAAATGAACAAATGGATGACAGCAGGCACGGCAGCTGCTTTAACAGGTGCAGCTGCTTTTGCCCGCTCAGAATATGAGAGAGGACATTTAGATGTCGTGCATTATCAGGTCGAAACAACGAAGCTCGGCAAAGCTTGGAATGGTTTTAAAATAGTTTTCTTATCGGATCTTCACGACAATCAGTTTGGAAAAGACAATGAAGAATTGCTTTTGGCAATCGAGCGCGAACAGCCAGATATCGTTTTAATTGGTGGGGACATGTTAGTTGTAAAAGATTGGGCAAAACCGGATTTTACAGCCCTTGCAAATTTGTATCAAAAGCTGGTACAAAATTATCCCGTTTACTATGCATTTGGCAATCATGAGCAGCGCATGAAAGAGGAAAAACAAACCTATCCGGGTTGGTGGGAGTCATACCGAGATGTGCTCAAAAATAGTGGAATGCATATACTTGTCAACAAAAGTGCTACGATTCAAAAAGGAAATGAAACAATGCGAATCAGCGGTATCACAATTCCTCGAGAGTGTTATCGAAAAGGGCGCATACCGTCTCCATCTGTTGGCTATTTAGAACAAAAAATTGGAAAAGCCTCAAAGACCGACTATGAGCTCTTGTTGGCACACACGCCGACTTTCGCAAAAACTTATGCTGATTGGGGAGCAGATCTTGTATTAAGTGGGCATTTCCATGGGGGAACCATTCGTATCCCGGGACTTGGAGGCGTGATGACACCACAGCTACAATTTTTCTCGCCGCTTGCAAGAGGGCGCGTCATCGAAGGAGGGACACAGATCATAGTCAGTGGAGGACTTGGAACCCACAGTATCAATGTGCGCCTCAATAATTTGCCGCAGCTTGTGGTAGTGCAATTCCATAAAAACAATTGAATTTTACCGCGCACTATGCTATACTGATGTCGTCTAACTATAGAAAAGGAGTGTCGGATGTTATCATACAAACTGGAAAAATTTGAGGGGCCGCTTGATCTGCTCCTTCATTTGATTGAAAAAAATAAAGTCAGCATATACGATATTCCGATTTTTGAAATTACCAATCAGTATATGGAGTATGTCAATGCCATGGAGGAAGAGGACTTAGATATTGTCAGTGATTTTCTTGTCATGACGGCGACTCTTCTAGATATCAAGTCTAGACTATTACTTCCAGCTGAGAAGGATGAAAATGGTGACGAGATTGACCCAAGAGAGGAACTTGTAACTCGTCTGGTAGAATACAAAACATATAAAAGTCTGGGTGAGCAGCTAAAAAGTAAGCAATTGTTGGCATCCCGCCTGCTTTATAAGGATCCAACGATCCCAGAGGAGGTGGCAAAATATGAGCCGCCAGTCAATGTACAGGAAATGTTAAGTCGTGTAACCTTAGAGCGTTTGCAGGAGATTTATCGCATGGTAACGCGCCGGCAAGTTGATAAGATTGATCCGGTGCGAAGCAAATTTGGAAATATCGAGAAGGATCCAGTGAGATTATCACAGAAATTAGCCTTTGTCTATGAGTATGCCGAGCATGAAAGACATTTTTCCTTTCGTGGGCTGCTGCAAAAGCAGTATACAAAGGCTGATGTTGTTGTGACATTTCTTGCCTGTCTGGAGTTAATCAAGATTGGACGATTGACGGTGCAGCAGGAGGGAACCTTTCAAGATATTCATCTTGACTGGAACGAGGCATGCACAACAAACATTACAAGAGAAGACATGGAGCAGTATGACTAAAAAAAGAGATCGATGCGCCAGTCTGAGCATGTGCAAAATAGAATAGGGAGTAATAGATTATGGAAAATCGCGACTATTATCCGATTGTCGAGAGTATTTTATTCACAATGGGAAGAAGCGTTGAGATCAAAGAGTTAGCAGATGCACTGAGGATTACAGAAGAAGAGACCAGACAGGTGCTAGATGGACTATCAGCAGAATATCGAAAGGAAGAGCGAGGCATTCAGCTTGTATTTTTGGAAAAGCATGTGCAGCTGTGTACCAAGCCGCAATATTATGAGTATTTGATTCGCATTGCATCAAGACCGCAAAAGCAGGTTCTCAGTGATTCGGCATTGGAGACGCTTTCGATTGTGGCATACAAACAGCCAGTCACAAGAGGGGAAATTGAGCGAATTCGCGGTGTCAAGTCAGATCACGCAATCGCAAAGCTGATGGATTATGATTTGATTGAGGAGATAGGAAGACTCGACGCACCGGGAAGACCGGTCTTATTTGCAACGACAGAAGAATTTTTGCGCTGCTTTGGTGTTTCCTCAGTTGCAGAGCTTCCGCAGGCAGCACCAGAACAAGTCATGGAGTTTAAAGAAGAAGCTGAAAAAGAAATTCCGGTGACAGTATAAAAAAACTACACTTATAGAAAACTTATCAAGTAATCTGTCAAAATGTTTGATTTAAGAGATCTGAAACAAAAGATGGAAAAGCACCAAACCCTTTGACACAGCATATGCTATAGAAAGGTGCATAGCGGGGGATTTCGTTTGGAGACGTTCAAGAAACCTCTTACGGCGGCACAGGAGAAGGAGTACCTAAAGCAAATGCATCAAGGGTCGGCAGAGGCAAGGTCTCTTTTGATTGAGCATAATATGAGGCTGGTTGCCCATATTATTAAAAAATATGCTTTCACAGATAAAGAGACAGATGATTTATTGTCAATCGGAACAATTGGGTTGATAAAGGCGGTCAATACCTTTGATCTTTCTAGGGGGAATCGATTGTCAAGCTATGCGGCAAAGTGCATAGATAACGAGATTTTAATGCTCTTGCGCGCAGAAAAAAAGATGAATCGCGAGGTGAGTTTATATGAGCCGATTGGCACAGACAAGGAGGGAAATGAAATCCATCTGTTTGATGTGATCGAATCTGGCGAGTGCGATGCCTCGGAGCATTATTGCAAAAAAGAGGATATGCATCGGTTAAAAAAGGGGATACAGACCGTGCTGCTTCCAAAGGAAAGACAAGTGATTTTTCTTCGATATGGACTTTTTGGACATCGTGTTCACACGCAAAGAGAGGTCGGAGGTATGCTTGGCATTTCGCGTTCCTATGTCAGCAGAATTGAAAAAAGTGCACTTGAAAAATTACGCCTGTTTTTTGCAAATTCGTAACAAAAGCTTTGATAGTAAGAAATTGTATCAGTAACTTTATAACAATGTTGTTGGGTCACAAGGTTTTTGCCCCAACTTCCACCTACGAAGAAAGGCACAGGAATTATGAAAGAAAAGTATATCGATTCAAGCAGCAGAAGAGACCGATTGCATCTGTATATCTGGATGCCAAAAAATCAACCGGCGCCAAAGGTCATTGTGCAGATGACGCATGGTATGGTAGAGCATATGGGGCGCTATGAGGAGTTGGCTCACTTTTTAAATGAGCATGGAATTGGTGCGATTGGCCACGATACGCTTGGCCATGGAAAGAGTGCGCAGACCAGCTCACAGCTTGGCTTTTTTGCTAAGAAAAACGGAGATCGATGCCTTGTCACAGATGTTGCCCGTGTAACTGCATATATCAAGAAAAATTATCCAGACAGCCATATTATCTTGCTTGGCCATAGCATGGGTTCTTTTGTGTCTAGACAGTATTTGACACAGTATGGTTCTAAAATTGACGGTGCAATTTTGATGGGAACTGGAGATCCAGGCAAGTTAAAAGTAGCCTTTGGTCTTAGTGTGGCAGGATTTCTTCGTGTGCTTCGCGGTGATTTTTACCGAAGTGATCTCGTCAACTATCTGATGCTAGACAGCAACGATCATTACTTTTTTGAGAAGGAGTGCACCAGCTGGCTAAACAGCAATCAGGAAGAGGTTGATCGTTATCATAATGATGAGTATTGTGGTTTTCAGTTTACGGTAAGTGCTTACCTAGACTTTTTCAGAATCCTGATGAGACTTGCCAAGAACAAAGGAACTGAGAGAATCCCAAAGCGACTGCCAATTCTTCTTTTATCCGGAGAGGATGATGCGATCGGAGAATTTGGAAAGGGAGTCAGACGTGTCTGTGATCGCTACAGACGTGCAGGCATACGCGATGTCTCCATGAAGCTGTATCCTGGAATGCGCCATGAACTATTACATGAGACAAAGAGAAAACAGGTAGAGAACGATATTCTTGCCTGGATCGAAAAACATAACTAAAATATTTGTATTTGCTATAGTATACGAAAGAGAAAGACAATTTGCCGATAGGGGCAGATTGTCTTTTTGCGTTAAAAAAACAGAAATTTGCAGTTTTAACAGACGAATGATAGATGAATGAAATGATCAGAACTCACAAATGTATGATGTAGAAAGGACACAGAAAAATGGTTGCAAAAGTATATACAGGAACGACAAATGGAATCGAAGGAATCCCAGTATGCGTGGAGGCTGATATCAGCGATGGACTGCCGTCATTTGATATGGTTGGCTATCTTGGCGCTGAGGTGAGAGAGGCGAGGGAACGAGTGCGCACAGCTCTAAAAAACTCAGGCTTTCGATTGCCGCCGAGCCACATTACTGTCAATTTATCACCGGCAGATTTGAGAAAACAGGGCAATTATTTTGATCTTCCAATCGCAATTGCCGTACTGGCAGCGGCTGGCTTTGTGCGCACAGACGGACTTGGGGACAAGGTATTGATCGGAGAGCTTGGGTTAGATGGCAATGTCCATCCGGTAAATGGTACACTCGTTTTGGCAGACTGTGCAAAGACAGTGGGCATCAAAAAGGCAGTTGTGCCGATTGAAAATGCAAAGGAGGCCGCTTATTTGGAGGATATAGCAGTGTATGGCGTAAAAAGCCTAAAAGAAATTGTGAATCTCCTAAATAATCCCGATCAGTTTTCTGAAAAAAGACAAATGATTTCCTCAAATGAGACAAGTCAAACGAAAAAGGCCAATTCACCTGATTTTTCAGAACTGCTTGGTCAGGAGAGAATGAAGCGCGCTGCATTGGTCGCGGCAGCTGGTCTTCACAATCTTCTCTACATAGGAATTCCGGGAACCGGAAAGAGCATGGCAGCAAAGCGGATTCCGACAATCTTGCCGCCAATGACCTACAAGGAACAGCTTGAAGTGACAAAAATCTACAGTGTGGCAGGTCTTCTCGACCACAAAGAAGGGTTAATAAAAAATCGCCCGTTTCGAAGTCCGCATCACACAATTTCTGCGACAGCACTCGCGGGTGGAGGTCGTTATCCAAAGCCGGGAGAAATTAGTCTGGCCCATCACGGCGTTTTATTTTTGGATGAGCTAGCAGAGTTTAAAAGAGATACACTCGAAGTCATGAGACAGCCGCTAGAAGATGGAAAAGTGACAATCAGTCGTGTGCAGGGTTCTTGCAGCTATCCGGCCGATTTTATGCTGGTCGCAGCGATGAATCCTTGTCCATGTGGTTACTTTCCGGATCGTTCCAGATGCCATTGTAGTGCGGGGGATATTCGGCGTTATCGAGACCGAATTTCCCGTCCAATGCTAGATCGAATCGACATCTGCGCAGAGGCATGTGCCGTAAAATTTGATGATCTTTCTTCTGATCAAAAAAGTGAGGACTCGGCCTCGATGCGAGCAAAGGTGACAGAGGCGATCAAGCGTCAGCAGGTGCGCTACCAAGAGGAACCAATTCTTTTTAACTCTCAGCTAGATGGGGCAAGACTGACCCGTTACTGCCACCTAGATAAGTCAAAAGAAGCTCTTCTTCGCCATGCATTTGAGTCGATGGGACTGAGTGTTCGAGCACGAGATCGAATTCTTCGTGTTGCGCGCACAATCGCAGATCTAGAGGGTTCAGAAGCGATTGGGGAAAACCATTTGGCAGAGGCAATTAGCTATCGAAGTATCGATCGCAAATACTGGGGCACAGTGAATTAATATTTTATAAATAACATAGAGGAGATAGAGATGGAACAAAAATTAGCGTATTATTGGTGTACATATCTTCAAATGATTGCACCACTCAAAGTCCGCCACTTGATCGAAGAGGCAGGTGGCCCATCAGAAGTATTTGGAATGACAGATGAAAAGCTCGCTGAATTGGGATTGACGGCACGAGAACAACAGATCGTTCATGAGGCATCCTCAATAGAGCAGACAATATCTACCGAGTATGAGAAGTTAACGAAACAGGGAATTCGTTTTGTTTCAATTGAGGATGAAGAATACCCAAGCCTTCTAAAAGAAGTAGAAGATCGTCCTCTTGGTCTATTTGTCAAAGGGCGACTTCCTGATTCCACTCTTCCTAAGATTGCAATTGTCGGAGCGAGAGCCTGCAGCAGTTATGGAAAAGAGTGTGCCGAGCAGCTTGCAAAATCGTTGTCACAAGTAGGTGCTCAGATTGTGAGTGGTATGGCCTACGGGATTGACTGTTGCAGCCAAAAGGCTGCATTAGAGGAAGGCCGCTCCTATGCTGTCTTAGGCGGTGGGGTAGACATTTGCTACCCAAAAGAGAACATCGGTCTGTACGAAGAACTTATTCGATCAGGCGGTGTCATTTCAGAAATGCGGCCGAAAACGAGGGGACTTCCAATCCTTTTTCCGAGACGAAATCGCATTATCAGTGGCATATGTGACGCTGTCATCATCATTGAGGCAAGGAAAAAGAGCGGATCACTCATCACTGCAGAATTTGCTGCCGAGCAGGGGCGAAGTGTCTATGCAGTTCCTGGTTCCATCTTTTCTGGACTTAGCGAAGGTTGCCATGAACTCATTCGAAACGGAGCAACATTGCTCTCATCACCAGAGGAATTACTTTTAGATTTGCACCTTGAAGCAGCTGCCACAAAAGAAAGAAGAGGAAAAGAACATCTTACACCAATCGAGCAAGATGTTTATCGCTTCATCGAAAAAGAGCCAGTTCCAATGGAAGTGATTCTACATAAAACTGGTTATCCAGCAGGGGATCTGTGCGCAGCCTTATTTGGAATGGAACTAAAAGGGTATATTATTCAGGAGGCAGCTGGATACCGAAAGACACAGTTAAAGCCGCCGGCTCCCCACAAAAACGTAAATTTTGCGTAAACAAAATAAAAAAGGGCTTGCAATCCGCAAAATAAGAGTGTATAGTGATTTCCGATTGAAAAAATGTACGCATGGTACATTGCTGGAGGAAAGCATGGCGAAGTATCTTGTTATCGTAGAGTCACCTGCAAAGGTTAACACTATAAAGAAATTCTTAGGAGCCAACTATCAGGTTATGGCTTCAAACGGGCATGTAAGAGACCTGCCCAAGAGTCAGTTGGGGTTCGATGTTGAAAATGATTACGAACCAAAGTATATTACAATCCGCGGAAAGGGAGATATCCTCGCAAAGCTTCGAAAAGAAGCAAAGAAGGCCGATAAGATTTATCTGGCAACCGACCCTGACCGCGAGGGAGAGGCAATTTCTTGGCATCTGTCCAAGGCTTTAAAGCTAGAGGATGATCAGATCAAGCGAATTACCTTCAATGAGATCACTAAGAATGCGGTAAAGGCATCGTTAAAAGAGCCTCGTGCAATCAATATGAATTTGGTTGATGCCCAGCAGACAAGACGTATCTTAGACCGTATGGTTGGTTATGAGATCAGCCCAGTTCTTTGGGCAAAGGTAAAGAGAGGTTTAAGTGCCGGAAGAGTTCAGTCAGTTGCACTTAGACTAATTTGTGACAGAGAAGCTGCCATTGAGGCATTCATTCCAAAGGAATACTGGAGTTTGGATGTAGAACTAGATGTGCCAGGCTCTAAAAAGCCACTGGTTGCCCAGTTCTATGGAAAAGATACAAAGAAACTTACGATTGAAAATGAAGCACAGCTAAAAGAGATCGTAAAGGCAATCGAGAATGATAAGTTTGTTGTAAAGGAACTTGCTCATAAGGAGAGAAAGAAGAAGGCTCCAATGCCATTTACGACAAGTACCCTGCAGCAGGAGGCAGCAAATCAGCTGAATTTCTCAACCCAAAAGACGATGAGAATTGCCCAGCAGCTATATGAGGGTGTCTCAGTTGAGGGCGAGGGTACAATCGGTTTGATCACCTATCTGAGAACGGATTCCACTCGTATTGCAGCAGAGGCAGACACAGCGGCAAGAGCCTATATTGAGAAAACATATGGGGAACAGTATTTAACTCAGGCGAAAAAAGAAGAGGCAACAAAGGGTCATATTCAGGAT
>CAUCWU010000038.1 GCA_958446555.1 uncultured Lachnospiraceae bacterium
GATGATCGCGAAGAATGTATTTAATAACGCTACCGGCAGGCCCAATTGGAAGATCCGCTTGGTGTAGCGTTCCTTTAAACGGACAAAGAAAGGGAATCCCCCGAACAATTTATTGCGGCATTTTAGCTGATAGACGAATAGTCCGCAAACCACCGCTTGGGAGATCCACGTAGCCCAAGCTGCGCCCGCCGTGCCCAAATGGAAGCCGAGTATAAATAAAGGATCTAGCACCATATTCAGTAAAAGACCTGTTCCGCTGATATAAAATGGAATCTTACTCAATCCCGCCGCATTATGAATCCCGGTAAACGCCGCCGAGAGGAAGATAAATGGGAATGCGGAATCGACGATTCTCAAATATTCCACGGCGTTCCGTCAGAACAATCCGCGTACCGGTACCACAACCTTCCACGACGAGATTTATGGTGATATCACAGTAAATAACGAGGAACTTGACGACATGATCCTAATTAAGTCTGATGGTTTCCCAACCTACAATTTTGCAAACGTAGTAGACGATCATTTAATGGGCATCACCCATGTTGTAAGAGGAAACGAGTATCTGTCCTCTTCACCGAAGTACAATCGTTTATATGAGGCATTTGGATGGGAGATTCCGGTTTATGTTCACTGCCCGTTAATCACCGATGAGGAGCATAAGAAGCTGTCCAAGAGATGTGGACATTCCTCCTTTGAGGATCTGTTAGAGCAGGGATTTTTGCCAGAGTGTATCGTAAACTTTGTGGCACTGCTTGGATGGAGCCCAGCAGACAACCAGGAGAAGATGACGATGCAGGAGATGATCGAGAAGTTCGATTACACCAAGATGAGCAAGTCCCCAGCTGTCTTTGACTATGGAAAGTTAAAGTGGTTAAACGGCGAGTATATCAAGGAGATGGATGATGCCCGTTACATGGAGATGGCACTTCCTCACATCAAGAAGGTTGTCACAAGAGACTGCGATTATGAGAAGATTGCAAAGATGGTAAAGACTCGTATCGAGGTATTCCCGGACATCGAGGCACTGGTTGATTTCTTCCAGGAGGTACCGGAGTACGACAGCGAGATGTATGTTCATAAGAAGATGAAGACCACAAAGGAGTCTTCTTTACAGCTGCTTAACGAGGTTCTTCCAGTACTTGAGGCACAGGAGGATTTCTCCAACGACGCACTGTTTGCATCTCTAAGTGCATTCGCAAAGGAGAAGGGCTACAAGACTGGCTTTGTAATGTGGCCGATTCGTACAGCAGTTTCAGGAAAGCAGTCCACACCGGGCGGCGCAACTGAGCTGATGGAGATTCTTGGAAAGAGCGAGTCCATTGCACGTATCAAGGCTGCAATTGAGAAGCTTTCAAAATAAGAAAGAGCAAAAAGGAGAGAGAAGATGGCAAAGCACACCGAAGATGATGAATATGTAGGACGCGACACTGTTACGCTGACATTAGATGACGATTCTGAGTTAGAGTGTATCGTTCTCAATATCTACGAGGCAGGAGACAGAGAGTATATCGCTTTGCTTCCAACCGAGGGAATTGAGGCAGAGGAAGGTACCGTTTATCTGTATCGCTACGAAGAGGACGAGAAGGGCAATCCGAATCTGACCAACATCGAGTCAGACGAAGAGTACGAGATCGCTTCTGATGCATTTGATGAACTGTTAGACGACGAAGAGTACGATGAGCTTGTCAGCGAAGAAGAACTTGCAGCAGAGGAAGAAGAAGCAAAGAAGTTCTAAATCCATTGCGAAAAAGAAAGCCATGGGGATGTCCCCGTGGCTTTTTTCTCGCTAATCTTGCGTGGCTTTCTTCATCGAGAATCCACTTCATTCAGCTCCCCAAGAAATCGGCTCGGTAGCCGTTCCTTTCCGGCAAGCTCACCAACACAGTACAGATGAAGATGCTCTTTTGCTCGTGTGAGTCCAACATAGAACAATCGACGTTCTTCCTCAAGATCGGCATCAATGGCAGCCTTCGCATGGGGAATGTTGTCCTCGTTGATATCAGGAATCAAAACGATTGGATATTCTAGTCCCTTTGCACAGTGGAGTGTACACAGACAAACACCGCTTTGCTCTTTCTCTGTCGCTGACGATTTTTTTGCCTGATTTTGAAGCTCCTCTGTATAATTTTCGATATAGGTAAACCACTCAGCAAAATTTCGACAAGATTGGCTGCTTTCATGTACAGCTGTCAACACATCAAGAAGCTCCTGCTCGTTGATATGATGTTCTTTTGCATACTCTTTTAGGTAGTCCTGATATTTCATTGCATTTGTCAGATAGTGAATTGCCGCATACGGAGACATGCGCTTCATAATCATCAGATCATATTCAAGTCGGTCAAGACGCTCAATCATCCAATCTTTATCTTTATAGTATTCCTTTAGCTGTTCCACACGGATATCCGACGTAAACGGGGCAAGCGCCTCTCGTTTGATATAGCGGTTTGGTCGATTCATCACGCGAAGCCAGTTGGCTCTGTTGTTTCCAGTTTCGGAGACAATGCGAAGATAGGCGATCACATCAAGTGCAATCCAGTGGGCAAACAAATTTGGAAGTGCATCCTTCATATGAAACGGAATTCCATTTTTCATCATCGCATCCATGACAAATCGAGTGCCCATGTTCGTGCGAAACAAAATTGCGATATCCTCATAGGCATAGCCATGAGCGTGATAGTCGCGTATCTGCGCTGTCAGAAACCGGTTTTGCTCGGCTGTATCACGGCATGGTTTTAGTAAAACTGGATTGGTTGCCTTATGGGAGGCGCGAATGACTTTCGGAAAACGAGCCGTGTTGTGACCGATCAAATGGTTTGCAGCGGCGACGATATAGGCATCGGAGCGATAGTTAATGTCCAATAAAATGCGCCTTGCATTTGGATAATCCTTCTCAAAGCCAAGCATAATCTCAGGTCTGGCACCGCGAAAACGATAAATTGACTGGTCATCGTCTCCAACAATAAACAGATTGTTTTTGGGTGCGGCGAGAAGTTTGATCGTCTGATACTGAATCAAATTGATATCCTGAAATTCATCGATTAGAATATACGAAAAATGTCGTTGCCAGGCAGCCAAAATATCGCGTCTTTTTGACAATAGCTCATAGGTCATTGTCAAAATGTCATCAAAGTCTACTTTATTGGCTTCGCGAAGCTTTTTTTCATAGAGGCGATAGACACGTCTGAACACATTCTCCGGGCAGCTTTTTGCATAGTAATAGTCAAGAGACAGGCAGTTGCTTTTAACGGATGAGATCTCGCCAAGCAGATTGGAGGCAAGCTCATTAAAGTCAGGAGCGTCCATCTCTAGTTCATCGATGATGCTCTCAATAATTTTATATTGTTCCCTTTGCGTAAGGATATTTGAGGCATCATATTGGTAGGCATGTCGTAGGATGCGGTAGAAAACAGAGTGAAAAGTGCCAAAAGTAACGCCCGTGGAGCAATGTTCCAACCGGGCGTTTCTCTTTTGGTAAAGGGTAAGAAAACGGCTCTGCATTTCATTTGCCGCAGCTCTTGTAAAGGTGATCACAAGAATCTGTGATCCAGGAATCTGATAGCGCTCAAGAAGCGTCACGATTCGATTCGTAATCACGGTTGTCTTGCCGGAACCAGGTCCGGCAAGAATAAGAGCGGGGCCATCCTTGTGGGTGATGGCCTGCATTTGGGTATCTGAAAAAGCCATAAAAACCTCTTTTATAATGAAATCTTCATTGTGCAAGCACGATTAGCTTTTGAGTTTGGACCATTGGCATCACATTACACGTTGAAACGGAATAAGATAACATCGCCATCCTGAACTACATAATCCTTTCCCTCAAGGCGAACCAGACCTTTTTCTCTGGCTGTCACATAGGACTGGCAGTCCATCAGATCCTCGTAGCTGACAACCTCTGCGCGGATAAATCCTCTCTCGAAATCGGAGTGAATTTTTCCAGCTGCCTGCGGTGCCTTTGTGCCCTTGGTGATGGTCCATGCTCTTGTCTCATCTGGACCAGAGGTTAAGTAGCTGATTAAGCCAAGCAGAGAGTAGCTTGCAGAGATCAGCTTGTCAAGACCAGACTTCTCAAGACCAAGATCCTCAAGGAACATCTTCTTCTCATCATCGTCAAGCTCAGAAATCTCAGCCTCGATCTCAGCGCAGATCACAAATACTTCACTGCCTTCCTTAGAAGCAAACTCACGAACAGCGGCAACATGTGGATTGGATGCACCGTCATCAGCTAAGTCACTTTCAGATACGTTTGCAGCATAGATAACTGGCTTGCTGGTTAACAGATTTAAGCTGGCAATGAAAGCAGCCTCGTCCTCATCGTCCGGCTCAACTGTCTTTGCTTGGCGACCTTCCTCAAGAGCAGCCATTAACTTCTTTAAGGTGACAAGCTCCTTTGCAAGACTCTTATCGTTCATTGCGCTTCTGGTTGTCTTTGCGATACGTCTTTCAAGAACCTCCTGATCGGCAAAGATTAACTCAAGCTCGATCGTCTCGATATCATCAACTGGGTCAATGTGACCATTTACATGGATAATGTTAGCGTTTTCAAAGCAGCGAACCACATGAACGATTGCGTCAACCTCACGGATGTTAGCAAGGAACTGGTTTCCAAGACCCTCACCCTTAGAAGCACCCTTGACAAGACCTGCAATATCGACAAATTCGACAACTGCTGGTGTCACTTTTGCTGAGTGATACAGCTCACCAAGCTTTGTGATACGCTCGTCCGGAACTGGAACAATACCAACGTTCGGGTCGATGGTACAGAATGGATAGTTTGCAGACTCAGCGCCTGCCTTTGTCAAGGAGTTAAATAAAGTACTCTTGCCGACATTCGGCAAGCCTACGATTCCTAATTTCATAGTAAAAATCCTTCCCGTTTGATCATAAAAAACGACCAAATCTTTTTTCGATAATTCTGATTTCACTTAGAAAAAAACGGCAAAAACCGAAGATTTCAGCGAAAGTCCGATCAATTTTTTATTTTATCATATAAAAATAAGAAATACAACCGTTTCTGTCGCAAGAAATTCCGAAAAAAGTCTTGTCATTTCAAACAAACTAGGCTACAATAGTTTTCATAAGCGCATTTTTACCAAAGTAAATTAGCAACCATGCACAAAGATTTTGTTTCTAATGACAAAGATTGTCATTGTCGCATGGTATAGTAAGAAAAAGGAGAGCTATGGAATTTGTTCATAAATCAATTTTACTGGATGAGGTGATCGAAAATTTAGCAATCCGTGAGGACGGATGCTATGTGGACGGAACGCTTGGCGGTGCCGGCCATTCATTTGAGATCTGCAAGCATCTGGGGGAAGGTGGAAGACTTGTCGGCATTGATCAAGATGCCGATGCGATTGCAGCAGCGACAAAGCGCCTTGAGCCATATCAGGAAAGAGTGAGTATTGTGCGAAACAATTATGTCAACTTTGACACGGTTTTGGATGATTTGGGAATCAAAAGTGTCGATGGCATTTTGCTTGACCTTGGCGTTTCCTCTTATCAGCTCGACGAGGCTTCTCGTGGTTTTACCTACCGCGAGGATGTGCCGCTTGATATGCGTATGGATCAGAGAAATCCAAAGACAGCAGCTGATATTGTCAATGAGTACAGCGAGATGGAGCTGTATCGGATGATTCGCGATTACGGCGAGGATCGTTTTGCAAAGAATATTGCAAAGCATATTGTGCGTGCGCGCGAAAAAAAGCCGATTGAGACGACAGGTGAGCTTTGTGAGATCATTAAGGCTGCAATCCCAGCTAAAATGCGAGCAGGCACCGGACATCCGGCCAAGCAGACTTTTCAGGCACTTCGCATTGAGCTAAACCATGAGCTTGATGTGTTAACTCAGTCGATTGATCGCATGATTGATCGTCTGTCACCAGGAGGTCGCCTCTGCATCATTACATTCCATTCATTAGAGGATCGCATTGTCAAGACAAGATTTCGCACGAATGAAAATCCGTGCATTTGTCCACCTAGCTTTCCTGTGTGCGTCTGCGGACGTGTATCAAAGGGAAAGGTAATCACAAGAAAGCCGATTCTTCCGTCTGAAAAGGAGATGGAGGAAAACAGTCGTTCAAAGAGTGCAAAATTACGCGTTTTTGAGCGCTCATGAGCAATTTGTAGATCGCAGTTTTGGGGAGAGACCAACTGCTCTAACATCGTAGCATTATAAAAAGATAGAAAGGACTGGAGTCATGCAGAAAGGGAAACCGGAAGATGCATATCGCGAGCGAGAAGTCGCTGGTGGCACTTATGCGGAAAAAAAAATGCCGGAACTTGAGCGGCAGCGTCGGGCTCGTATCAAAAGACTCCAGGAACTGGAGCGACAACAAATCGCGCTGCATAAGTGGCGAATTGAAACTGGCACGATAGGAAGAAGAAACAATTCAAAAGAATATGACAGACCAACGATGGTGATGGTTGTAATCACAGCCGGACTATTACTGGTGATGACATTGTTTTATGTGGGGAGAAATGCAGATCTGAATGCAAGTAACAAGAAGTTGACATCATTGAAGCAGGAATATGAGCAGCTTCAGACGGACAATGACAACCGTGAGGCATTGTTGAGTGCGTCAATTGATGCGAAGGCGATTTACCAGACAGCGACAGAGAGGCTTGGCATGAGCTATCCCGAAAAGCATCAGGTAATCACCTATCACAAAACAGAGAGTGGGTACGTTGCACAATATGAAGACATTCCGCAATAACAGCAAAAAAGATAGCAAAAAAAAGAAAAAATCACCGAAACAGGTGTATAATGATAAGGCAAAAAAGGATAACGGAAAACTTGCTAGCCGCATCAACTTCAGAATGAGAATTGTTTCTGGAGGTGTCGCGGCTTGCATGGTTTTACTGGTTGGCTATATTGGCGTTCGCTCTGCAATGACCAATGAGGAGTATGAGAGAAAAGCGCTCAGTCAGATGAACTACAGCAGTTCTACGCTAGTGGCAAAATCTGGTGAAATTTATGATTCCAATATGACACCAATTGCAGTCAGCAACCGAGTTTATATTTTAATCTTGGATCCAAAGGTAATTATGGAGACGGAGGCAATTAGTGGTCGTGCAGGAACACTTGATGCAACTGTTAAGGCAATGGCACAGTGCTTTGATCTAGACGAAGCAGATTTACGAAATACAATTGAGCAGTCGTCTGATAAAAGTTATCTTCGCTATGTGCCTCAGGGATCAACTAGCAAAAAATATTTGGTGACAGAAGAACAGAAGACCGCTTTTGATGCACTTGAAGCGAAGGTAAACGGCACAGAAAAGAAGAAAGAGACCCAAGCGACAGAGGTTTCAGCGAGTGGGGAACAGAAATCATCGCAATCTGCAGAGGAGACCAGTGTGGAAGAGACACAGGCAAATGTCGATGTCAGTGATCAGACATCAGCAGATGATGAGGCAAAAAAGAACAAACCAAGGATAGTTGGTGTCTGGTTTGAGACCGAGTATCAGCGCTATTATCCGTATGGGGATCTGTCAAGCAAGGTAATTGGTTTTACCACAAAGGATAGCTCAGAAGGTCTTTGGGGGTTAGAGCGCTATTATAATGAAGAGCTTCGCGGAACAAATGGTCGAAGCTACAGTTATATTGACAGTAATGAAAATCTGATCCGCGATGTGATTGAGCCGACAGATGGCTATTCACTTGTTTCTACGATTGATATGAATCTGACAAAGATCATCAGTGATACAGTGAAGGAATGGTTTAGCGAGACGGATGAAAATGGCGTGGGAAGTTCAGCAAAAAGCTACAGTGTCTTGGCGATGGATCCAAACACTGGCGCAATCAAGGCAATGGTGACAGATACCGATTATGATTTAAACAATCCAAACGATCTTTCTGCATTCTATGCGGATGAAGAGATTGCAACATTTGCAGATAATGCAAGCAAATCGGAAGAGTATGCAGTTTATCTAGAAAAAGAACAAGAAAAGCTAGAAGAGCAGGCTCAAAACAAAGCGGAAAGTGAGACAGCAAGTTCATTAGATGGAACCGATACGACAACGGATACCATTGAGATTGCCATGGCATCTCCGTATGCTGTATATTTAAATGAAAAAGGTGAGTGGGATCATGATGCATATCCGACGACAACCGATGTACAAAATGCGATTTGGCGAAACGGTATCATTAGCAATTCCTTTGAGCCAGGTTCAACCGGAAAGGTCATCACCTATGCAGCTGCGATTGAAGAGGGATTGATCACAGAGGATACGCAGTTTGATGACAGTGAAGGTTTCTTGAATATTGGAAGAACCATGGTAAAATGCCATAATTATGCACTTGGTGGATGTGGTATCATCAGCGCCAAAGAGGCAGTAGCCCAGTCGTGTAATGTTGCCTTTATGGAAATCGGAAACTTGCTTGGAGCAGAGCGATTTGTTAAATATCAGCAGCTTCATAATCTTGGACAGAAGACAGGAATTGATCTTCCGGGGGAGGCTAGCTGTGAGGGCCTTTTGTATACGGCAGATCAGCTCGGTGAGATAGAACTTGCAACAAGTGCATTTGGTCAGTGCTACAATGTAACAATGATTCAGATGGCAGCAGCTTTCTGTGCTGATATTAATGGTGGCTATTACTATAAGCCATATACAGTAGAGAGCATTCTTGACCAAGATGGAAATGTGATAGAATCTACAAAACCCACTCTTGTCCGTCAGGTGATCAGTGAGGAAACAAGTGCCACTGTGATACATGCGCTTGAGTATGCAGTTACGGATGGAACTGTTTATGGTGTTCAGGTTGCCGATATGGAAAATGGTGTAAAAATGGAGGGCTATGATTTTGGTGGAAAGACCGGAACGGCCCAAAAGCTACCACGTTCTGAGGATAAATACATTATTTCTCTGATTTCGGCGGCACCAATGAGTTCCCCTCAGCTTGTTTTATATGTTGTAATTGATGAGTATGAGGGTAAGCTCAATGACGGAAGCGCACCGGTACAGTATTTGTCTGGTCGTATTTGGTCAGCAATTAAGGATTATATTGGCTTATATTCTGAATTAGATGCCGATGTCAATGAGTATGACTGGACCGCATCAACAGAGAGTGACAGTATGTTAGGCGAGTCACTGTTTACAGATTCTGAGGGGGATAATGCTGCCCTTCCGGTACCACCGGTGTTAACGACTCCAGAGCAGACCGATCCAGCTGTCGAAAATCCAGAGGATGCGATCATTGATCCGGAGGCAGCAATTGTAGATCCGGCAGATGCAAACCAAGGTGATGTCATTCCAGCACCGGCTGAGGAAAATCAGGGTGATGCAGCGCAGGCACCAGTTGATCCCAATGCGGCAGTAGATGTTCAGGCACCAGTCGATCCCAATGCAGCAGGAGACGCACAACCACAGGCAGATGCACAGGCTCCAGTTGATATTCAGGCACCAGTGTTAGCTCAGTAAAAGTTTCGGGGTCAGTTCACGAAAGCTAAGTTTATTCGTGCCTGCCCCCGATTAAGAGGCTTCCGAGTTTTGCTCGGAAGTCTTTTTTTATGCAAACCTGCATATAGATAAAGTAAGTCCATGAAAATTAGTCAAGCAGGAGTCTGTAAATTTTTGAAATTAGAAAATTTAGAAAGAGCAAAAGGTTCAGAGGGTTCGAACATACTTCCTCCTCGTCCAGTTCGAACGATGCATCGAAGAGGAATCCTTCGAATTGCGCTC
Source organism: uncultured Lachnospiraceae bacterium (assembly GCA_958446555.1). Classification (GTDB taxonomy): domain Bacteria; phylum Bacillota; class Clostridia; order Lachnospirales; family Lachnospiraceae; genus Anthropogastromicrobium. Next base: position 9,679 of record CAUCWU010000038.1, read on the forward strand.
ACTCTTGGCAGTGTGCTTATCTTTTTGTCGGTGCGTTTGGGCGATTTGATGCTTGTAAAATCAGCCCACTATCAAGAATTGGCCTACGATCTTCACACAAGAGAGCGTCAGCTAAAGGCGATGCGCGGAGAAATTCAGGACCGAAATGGCAAGGTGCTCGCAGCAAACCGCACAGTCTGCACAATTTCGGTGATTCACAGTCAGATCAAGGATGAGGAGGCAGTTGCGTCAGCACTGTCAACTGCACTTGAATTAGATGAGGAGACTGTGAGAAAAAAGATAGGAAAGGTGACGGCTCGCGAAATCATAAAGACAAATGTAGAAAAATCAGTTGGCGATGCGATTCGCGAGTTGGATTTGGCTGGTGTAAAGGTTGATGAAGATTATAAGCGCTATTATCCATTTGGTAGTCTTGCGTCAAAGGTGCTTGGTTTTACTGGATCAGATAATCAGGGAATCATTGGTCTGGAAGTTTCTTATGATGAAGTGTTGGAGGGAATTGGTGGAAGCATTTTAACTTATACTGATGCAGCTGGAATTGAACTGGAAAACACAGCCGAGCAGAGAGTGGAGCCGATTGCTGGAAATACGCTTCGCTTGACACTCGACTACAATATTCAAAGCTTTGTGACGCAGGTGTGCATGGAAGCAATGGAGGAAAAACAGGCAAAAGAGGTTTCTTGTATTGTGATGAACCCGCAAAATGGTGAAATCTATGCGATGGCAAATGTGCCAGAATTTGACCTTAATCATCCGTTTGTGCTTCCAGAGGGGACTTCCTATGAAAATGAGAAAGAGCGCCAAGATTTATTAAATGAAATGTGGAGAAATGCGAATGTCAGCGATACCTACGAGCCGGGTTCTACTTTTAAGACAGTCACAGCTGCGGCAGCCTTAGAATCAGGAGTTGTGACATTTGACGATACCTTTTCGTGCCCAGGTTTTTATATCGTAGAGGATCGGCGCATTCGCTGCCATAAGGTGAGTGGTCACGGGGCAGAGACTTTTTTGCAGGGCATTCAAAATTCGTGTAATCCTGTTTTTATCCAGGTAGGTCTTCGACTAGGTGCCAAACGTTTTTATTCTTATTTTGAGCAATTTGAGTTGCTAGAAAAGACAGGAGTGGATCTTCCAGGTGAGGCGCGCACAATCATGCATAATCCGGATAAAATTGGAGAAGTGGAGCTTGCGACCATCTCATTTGGTCAGTCCTTTCAGCTGACAACACTTCGACTTTTGACTACAATCAGTTCCTTTATCAATGGTGGACACACAGTTGTGCCACATCTTGGGATGGCAGTGATGTCGTTTGATGGAAGTAGTACACAAAAAATTGCCTATCCAGAGGGAACACAGGTGCTAGAGGAGCAAGTGAGCGAGCAGATGAGAACTTGTCTTGAGAGTGTTGTCGCAGAGGGCGGCGGTAAAAAAGCGTACATAGAAGGCTATCGGATTGGTGGCAAGACAGCGACCTCAGAGAAGCTTCCGCGCGGAACTGGAAAATATATTAGCTCCTTTGTCGGCTTTGCGCCGGCAGACAATCCGCAGGTAATTGCAATTATGACGATAGATGAGCCGCAGGGGATTTACTATGGTGGAACGATTGTGGCACCTAAGGTGAGAAAGATTTTTGAAAATATATTGCCTTATCTTGATTTGTAGTGCTATACTTGGGGGGATAGTTCTGTAAGTGCAGAGCGGAAAGGCGAAACTATGAAAAACAAGGTACTGGTAGCGGGCTGCGGAATCAGTGGCATTGGCGCAGCGCGCATGCTGCTTGCAGCTGGAAAATCTGTGATTTTATATGATGGAAATGACAAGAAAAATAAGGAGGAGATCCGCGCACAGGTGGCAGAAGGGTCCACTGATGAAGCACTTTCAATCGTGCTTGGTGAGCTGACCAAGGATGTGATTGATCAGTCTGAGTACTGTGTGATCAGCCCTGGTATTCCGACGGATTTGCCGTTTGTGGAGGAGCTTAAGAAAAATGGCGTTCCGATT
>CAUCWU010000039.1 GCA_958446555.1 uncultured Lachnospiraceae bacterium
CATCAGCTGTGTATAAGCAGACATATTCGCAGATATTGCGGTAGACAAAAGTCAAAATGCCACGAATCCGATACGAAGTCAGCGTCAGTCCAGTCTCCTCCTTTACTTCACGAAGTAGACATTCATCGGGACTTTCATTTTCCTCAAAGTGACCTCCCACACCGATCCACATATCCTTATTAAAATCAAGCTTTTTTTTCGTGCGATGCAGCATCAAATACGCATCATCGCGTTCCAAATAGCAAAGTGTTGTAAATTCCATAAAAGTTTCCTCCAAGCCACGGGGACAGGTGCCGTCCCCATGGCTTTCTGCCTGGTTTTTAGGTTACCATATCACAAAAACGGTGGGATTACAAGGTCGAAAAATGCGATCGAATTTATTTGAAGATTCTGTCGAAATCAGTTACGATAAAGAAGCACAAAGCTGTGCAGATGTCGTCTGAGCAAATCGCGAAACGATCGAAAGATTCCAAGTAGACAACATACATAATAAGGAACTAAGAAACATAACATCATCATATGGTACCAGAATAAAAAGCTTTAAAGCCGGTCGTGCTTATAGCAATCTGTAGGTATCAATTAAAAGCAAAAGAAGATCAGAGATGAATTTGCTATTGGATAACGGTGGCGGTGGGCAGAGAGAAATCGGTATCCCCCACTGACATGAGGCAAATCACAGTTAGCTTTGTGCTGACATGTCAGACTCTGTGAAATTATCGACTGTGGGTTGAAATGAGAAGGGAGACAAAATGACACAGAACACACAACTTAATAAAGAGACAGCAAAGGCGCTGGTAGGATATTACTCATGGCACATGGATGAGCTTTTAAAGCTTTACAATGCGATGGGACAGACCCATGAGACCGATTCGTCAAGGCTGCACCTTGAAGTCGAGGAAGATCGCGCATGTTTCTGGGTAGACGGGTTTCACAAATATTTCATACAACTGTAAGATTGCAGTAATGGAAATTCCCTCACAGTTGTGATACAATAAAATAAGAAACATGGATTTTAGAACTGTGAGGGAACAATATGAATTTAATGACATTATTAAAGCCGAAGGGAGATATTGAGTATCTCCATAAGGATGATACATTGCGTCAGGGGCTAGAGCGTATGCGAATTTATGGCTATACGGCTCTTCCAGTAATCGACGAAAACGGCTGCTATGCCGGATCTGTAAACGAGGGCGATTTCTTGTGGTACATGATTGCATATCACAAATGTGACATACAGGAGCTTGAAAGCTTCCAGATCAAAGAAATCATCCGAAAAGACTGGATGCCGCCTGTCTGTGTATATGCGACAATCGACGAGATGATTGAGCGGGCTTCAAATCAGAATTATGTGCCAGTTGTAGACGATCGAAATGTATTTATCGGTATCATCACAAGACGCGATATCATTAATGCATTTCGCCATTTGCAGGATCAACAGAGCCGTTCCAATCAGCAAAAGGAAAACACAGACCATGAGAAAAAGGCAGACGAACAGATAAAGCTTCAGCCAGAAAGGATCATCCACGTCGTATGAGAAAAGTATTATTGATAGGAACCGGCGGAACCATCGCCTGCGGACACAGCAAAGACGGATTAAAACCACTTTTGACACCAGAGCAGCTTCTTTCTTATGTGCAAGATTCAAAAGAATTTTGTGAGACTGACACGATTCAGTTGATGAATCTAGATAGCACGAATATTGAGCCAAAGCATTGGTTGGCAATGGCAGAATGCATCGAAAAACACTATGATCAGTATGACGGCTTTGTCATCTGCCATGGAACCGATACGATGGCATTTACGGCAGCAGCTCTTTCTTATTTGATTCAACATTCGCCAAAGCCGATTGTCATCACCGGAGCCCAGCATCCGATTGATCTAGAGGACACCGATGCGAGAGTCAATCTGATGGATAGTCTTCGCTTGGCAGCGAGCACCAAAGCGCATGATGTATCAGTTGTCTTTGACGGAAAGATTATTGCCGGAACGAGAGCGAAAAAGGAACGTAGCAAAAGCTACAATGCATTTTCAAGTGTCAATTACCCGTATCTCGGCATGATCAGCGACGGACGTGTATTACTGTATTTTGATGAGTCGGGAGAGCCGGGACCCGTTCAGTTTTACCACGAGATGAGCGCATCAGTTGGTTTGGTGAAGCTCGTTCCGTCAATGTCAGCTGACATTCTCGACTATGTAGCTGGAAAATGTGATGCGGTCATCATTGAGGCATTTGGTGTCGGTGGTCTTCCAGTCTATGAGCACGGTAGCTTCTTTGACGTGGTGCATAAATGGACAAAAGAGGGCAAGGTATTTGTCATGGCGACACAGGTAGCCAGAGAGGGCAGCAATCTTGCCGTCTATGAGGTTGGAAAGAAGGTAAAAGAAGAGGCTGGTGTCATGGAAGCATACGATATGACATTGGAGGCAGTGCTGACGAAGCTAATGTGGATCTTGCCACAGACAAAAGATGCCGACCAGATCAAGAGACTACTAGGCCGCTGCATCAACAGAGATATTCTCTGGACACGAAAATAAGATTGGAATGAGTTGCCCATCTGTCTCATAGGATAGCATAGGCGGTCCGTAAGACAGCCGGAAAGGCGTGGGTAACTCTATGAATGATTGGGGAATGTCGGTACTTGGTCAATATCCTGTGTCGATTCGCGCGACGAGGAAGGTTCGCGGCGCACTTTTATGTGATACAAAAGAGGGTCTGTTTTTGCTTCAGGAGTACCGTGGGAAAAAAGCGCGGTTGGAGGCAGAGGCGGCCCTTCTTTGTTATCTGGCCGAAAATGGGATGGTGCAGGTTGACCAGATCGTAAAAAATGAAGCAGGTGAGCTTCTTTCAACAAACGAGGAGGGAACAGGGTATGTGTTAAAAAACTGGTATCCGTGGTCCGAGTGTAGTGTGACAAGCTCTGGTGATTTGGGACAGGCAGTCAATAGCCTTGCAAGATTACATGTTTATATGCGGCGTATGCCCGAAGAGTTGAAACTGATATCACCTGCACAAATCAGCCTTACAGAGCAGTACGAAAAGCACAATCGTGAGCTTCGCCGGGTGAGAGCCTATCTTGCAAAGAAAAAGAAAAAGTCCGTGCTAGAGCAATTTATTCAAAAAAGCTTTGATGAAAGTTATGATCAGGCTGCCAATGTAGAAAAAGAACTTTTGGCGAGTGGTTTAAGTGCAATCGAAAAAAAGGCAAGAGAAGATGGACATCTGATTCACGGAGCTTACCACCAGCACAATGTGTTAATTGGACAGGGTCAGACAGCAGTTGTCAATTTTGAGCAGTTTCGAGTAAACTGTCAAATCTATGATTTGTATCAGTTTCTTCGAAAAATCATGGAAAAGCATAACTGGAACAAAGAACTAGGAAAGCGACTCCTTCATGAGTATTGTCGAATTCAAAGTTTATCGGAACAGGAAATCAAATTATTGGGACTAATGATTGCATACCCAGAGAAATACTGGAAACAGGTTAATTTTTATTTTAACAACAGCAAGTCGTGGATCTCAGAGAAAAATATAGAGAAAATTAAAAAGGCAGTGGAACAAGCGAATGTCCGAACTGCCTTTTCTGATCTCTTACTAGAGATGCGCATCTAATAAATAGTACGGGGTCAGGCACGATAAACGCCAGTTTATCCGTGCCTGACCCCATTTTAACCAAATCATTTAACGATTACTTATTGATCAAACATGCGATAATATTGAAGAATCTCATAATTATCAAGCCATGTTTTTTCATCGCCAGAGGCTTCTTTTAGATAATGGCAATCGCCATTTGGATCGACATAGCCGACTGCATTGACAACTGGAAGTACCTCAGACATCTTAGCTAAGAAGCTTTGATACTTTGTCAGGCCAAGACCAGCGACCTCAGCCACCTTAGTTGATAGATAGTTGGCACTGATCGACAGATTGCTCTCTTCATCAATATCGTAGTTGGCCCAGATGAAGAACGGAACCTGCTGACGTGTCTGCTGCTCCTCGAGTGTCTGGTTGTTGATATCAAGACCATTTTCCACATAAATCGGCTCAACAACATAGTCGTTTGGCTGATGATCACCAAAGAAGACAACGATCGTCTTTTTATCAGAGTTTGAAAGCTCGGTCAGAAGATACTTTACTGCATCATCGGTATATTTCATCAGAGACAAATAATTATTCAAATACTTGGTGCTCTTCGTGTTTTTAAACTGAGCCTCAATTGCCGGTGTGAAATTGTCATACGGGGTACCGTAACTGCTGTGATTTTGCATGGTAACATTGAAGATAAATGCCGGATCAGAGCTTTCATTTAAAACCTGCAGCACCTCCTCAAAGTCGGCCTGGTCGCTGACATACTTTCGAAGCTGCTCACCGTGTCGATAATTCTTTAATGAAAGGAACTGTCCAAAGCCCATCTTCTCGTAGACAGAGCTTCGATTCCAGCCAGAGGCATTGTATGGATGCATTGCAGTTGTGCTGTAGCCGAGCTCCTTCATATGCTCAACAATTGATACCGCATATTTGTTTAGATACTGCTGATATGGAATGCTTCCGCTCGGAAGAAAGGCCATCGAATTTCCAGTTAAATATTCAAACTCGGAATTGGCTGTGTTTCCACCGAGAACAGAGACAGACAGATGACCGCTCACTGTATTTTCGGCACCATCAAGCAAGCTTCGAATATACGGCATAAAGTCCTGATTGCAGGAAAAATCACCTAGAATCGACGGATCAGAGAAGCACTCGTCCATGATTACGATAATATTTGGAAGCTCATCGGTTGTCGGCGCGCTTTCTTCCTGTTCATCGAGCAGTGACTGTGCGTATTCCTTGCTGTAGCCGTCCGGCTCAGAAACCTGCAGGTAACGGCTGTCCATCAAAAATGCAACGAAAAAGCCATTCGTCTTAAACATGTATTTTGGTGTGAACAGTGTGTTGTCAAGACTTGTATAATCTGCGATATCCGGCTGATATAAAAAGCGAATATAGAATGCAGATGGAATGATGAGCACACAACACAGTGCCAGACGGAGCAGTCCGCGAATCGCGCGTTTTGCGCTTAGCTTTGGAAAATGAAGGTCGCATTTTCCAGCGAGGATAATACAGCCTAAAAATCCTGCCGCAAGCTCAGCAACCAGATAGGTGATGCTGAATGTATAGTTGTTTGCGACTGTCGCTGCGGTTCCGACAGAGAGTAAATCCCACGGAAGAATCGGTGAGGAGCGAAACAGAATGACAAAGTAGTTGGCAAGTCCAACGATTCCGGTAAAGATCAGCAAAATATCCAGAGAAATCTTTGTCGATCCGCTCACAAAGAAGAAAAAGAGGAAAAACAGATAGTAGAAGATAAGGTTTAACAAAACCGCGTCAATCTCCATTGTTTCCCAGACAACATGTGTCATCGATTCCATCAGGAAAAATGCAGCTGTTGGAAGCAGTGCAGTGATCACCACTTTTATCGCTGGGTGAAATGAAATCGGAAGGACGAGGAGTGCCATAGAAACAAGTGCAATGGCAAGCAGAATCACAAAATTCAGCACAGAAAAGCCATTGTAGAAGATTGCCATTCCGATGCAGACGGCAAAAAGTGCCAGAAAAATAAAAAAGCCTATTTTCTGTCGAATCGACCAGTCAGATAGGCTTTGTTTCTCTTTTGAAGAATAAAAAAATGTCTTCATAATGCGCCACCTTTCTTAAAATTATACTTTCTTAAAAGATACTGTGATACCTACGAATTGCTCTGATGCTAGAAGCTTAACAATTCAGAATAAGATATCTACGAATTGCTCCGTTACTGAGAACTTAGCAATTCTAAAAATATTTAGCTCCGTTAGTATACCACAATCTTGAAACAAAGGATAGGCGCATTTTGTGAAAAAAATTTGAAAATGGTTTCTCAAAAATATTGTTCTCAAATATTTGAAATTACAGCTCAGAAGGATCTCTATTTTCGATCAAATTGATACGTCTTTTATGGCGCTCATCACCGGAAAATGGAGTGTTAAGGAAGGTATCTGTAATTTTAACAGCTAGACCCGGTCCAACAACTCGTCCACCCATACACAGGATATTCGCATCATTGTGAAGTCTCGTTGCCTCAGCGCAGAAGCAATCGGTGCACAGTGCAGCGCGGATGCCCGGGACCTTGTTCGCTGTGATGGAAATACCGATGCCAGTGCCGCAGATCAAAATGCCCTTATCGCATTCGCCGCGTGTAATCGCATCTGTTACCTTGCGCGCGTAAATCGGATAATCTACTGAGCTGTTGTCATAGCAGCCAAAATCCTTAAATGGAAGATGTTTTTCCTCCAGATACTTGATGATTTCCTGTTTTAGTTCGTAACCACCGTGGTCGCATCCAAGTGCTATCATGATTTGAATCTCCTTTTTTGGTATTATGTTTTTGTTTTTTTCGGGTTTCTTAGGGGCAGTTCTGCCTGTAGGGGTCAGTTCACGATAAACGCTAGTTTATCCGTGCCTGACCCCGTTTTATGGCTGTGCACTCTCACACTCAGCAATTTGCTTCATAAGAGGCTCAGTCAGTGCCTCAAAACGGTCTCTGTAGATCGCCTGAAGCAGATCATCAAGCTGTCTTAATGCGCAGCTCATGCGCTTAGAGGAGAGCAGTCCGCGATCAAATGCATCTGCAAGCTCATCCAAATCGACCACGCGTGTGCTGCTATCTGGCTTTACAATTACGTCGGCCAATAGATCTGTGAAAACATAGGTGTCAGTTTCCTTTTGATAGTCAGTTTCAATGATATCGCAGTACCAGTACATAAATGTCTTGCTGTGCGAATAAAAACGGCTGATTTTAAAGCCACGATCCAGAAAATAGCAGGAATATCCATATGCTAAATCGGACTTTGGGTGGAGAGTGTGCCATTCTGTGATGATTTTGGTATCATCCTGATATAAAATCTTGTCATCACTTAACAGTACAGATTCAAACGGTATCAGTCGATTTCGATAAAGAGTTGGCATAGACATAGATTCCCTCCTCAAAGAAAGTGGTAATTTTGCCACTTTCTTTTTAGTATAGCAAAAATGAAAGTGGATAGCAACCCGTGTTTTTTCTCCAGAAATTCAAGATCGATCGCAAGCAATTTTTTTAGAAAGAAAATGGTATATTGCTTGCAAAAAAGGGAATACTTTCCAATGGGACAGAAAGGAGGAAGTATGTACCGAATTTTGACAGGAATCTGCTGCGCTGTATGGTGCGCAGTGATTGCATTTGAGGCATTTGGGCTGAATAATAGAGTGATATCTGGAAGTAGCACCGAGCTTGCCTCGTATTTTACCGATGAATTTACAGAGGATGTGACGGCACAGCTTCGCCTTTGCGGGACTGCCCCAGAATGGACATCAGAGGAAGAGATTGCAAGCTACCTTGAGGGTGCAGCGCATGTCTGCAAGATTGACAGCGGATATGGGATTATCAAGAAGCAGGAAAGCTATGGTCGAGTATGGGAACTTGCCGGGGCGGATGGGCAGATCTCATACAGCCTAAAATACTTAAAAAAGGACGATGAAACTTGCTTGATTAGCTGGAGCTTTACAGGAGACTGGTCAGAGATGATGCAAGCAATTTACAAGCAAAAAACAGAGTTAGAAGAATACAGCAAAACACAGTCAGTACTTTGTCTGGAACTGATAGGAGAATGGAATACACTACTCACAGATCAAGAAATTTCAAAGTCGGTAAAGACACTAATGCAAAAGGTTGGAGCGGCAGTTGTGACAACACAAAAGCAGGATAATCTACAATTATACTATGGATATGCAGAAGCACTTGGAGAAGGAATTCGTTTTCAAAATAAAAAGGCAAATGTAAATTTATTATATCGGACAGATGATAAAAAGACGAGATGCATCTTAGGTTTTCCGGCAGTGCTGTGGGATGAGTAAAGCTACGGAGGTAGGCAAACGTGGCACGGGGTCAGTGCATGCCTGACCCCGTGAGCTGAGAATTTGATAGCTAGGAACACTTGAGAAAGCAGCAACATAAAATGGTAGTAAATCCGCAGAAAGGATTTTGCCATGATATGGAGCAGTCACAGCCAGTATGGCTTGTATCATCAGTCCTCTAGGCTTCGCCCGCAAAGCCCACAGGATGCGCAGATTGCCAGACGGCTTGAAGAAGCAACAGAAGAGCTTCAGGCACAATATTGGAAAAGTCTTTATCCAGAGAAAATAAAAAAGATACAAAGAGAGATCGAAAAAACATGCGACGCGCTCGATTATACAGGAAGTTTTATCTACGACGAATATCCAGATCGAATCAGTTTGGATCGAACAGGGAGACAGATCTGTGAGCGACTTCGAAAAGAAGATGAATTTAGAGAAATCCCAATGGAAGAACTATTTGAGGTGAGCGGACACGCAGGACCAAAGCCGCCGCCCGGCCCACCAGGCCCACCTCCGTTTGGCCCGCCACCAGGCCCACCTCCGTTTGGCCCGCCATCAGGACCACCGCCATTTGGTCCACCACCAGGCCCACCTCCATTTGGCCCACCGCCAGGTCGCCCAGGTCCGCCACCCAGACCGCCGAGACAGCAAAGTTGGTTAGAGGATATGGTTCGCGTCCTTCTATATCAGGAGATTGGGCGGCGTAGATGTCGAAATTGTAGAAAGTCAGGTATTCGATAAAACAGGGTCAAAAAGACTTGTACTTTTAGAGGTTTACAAGTAAAATAAAGCCATAACAGCCTGACAACAGGCGAAAAGAAAGGTATGGTTTTGATTTGAAAAAGCTAATTGGAAGAATCTTGTTGGTGCTTTTTATCTTTGTCGCAGCATTTGGCGGCTTTGCTGTATATCAAAGGTATACGCAGGACACCACACAGACAGACAGCTATGATACAATGCAGTCAAAGGCACTTGCCACTGTGACACTTCAATATCTGGAAGATGGCAGTAGCAATCGTTTGCATGGTTATACACAAAAGATGGATGTTTCCACGATGAGGGGCTGCATTACGCCCCTATCGCCGGAACATAAATTGTCGATCCAGATTGATGGGGCAGACAATGTAGATCAGATTTCCTACGAGGTCAGAGGACTTGATGGGACACGTCTTGTTGAGGATGGCGAGATTAGTGGTTGGGAAAAAGCGGATGGAAAAATTAATTTATCACTTCAGCTTTCCAATCTGGTCGATGAGGGTAATGAGTATCAGTTTATTTTATGTGTCAATCAGAAAGAAACACCAGTCTATTATTATAGCAGAGTTCTCTATCTAACAGAGGGACACACAGAAAGTCTCGTTGGCTTTGCCCATGATTTTTGGCAGGCATCCTTGGATGGAAACAATGATTTCATCGTCAATTACATACAGCCAAATGAGACGATGGGAAATGATGATTTTAGCTATGTCAATCGGCATTCCAGAAGTGGCATGATTACATGGAAAGGTCTTTCGCCAGAGGCTGGTTCAGTTGAGACAACATTGACAGAGCTAACAGACAGTCAGGCCAGTATCACGCTGACCTACCCGATCACACTTACGAGTGGTGGAGAGAGCAAATCGTGCATGGCAAGTGAGCAGTATGTAGTTCGTTTTCGAAACGACGTGCTGTATCTGCTTGATTTTGAGCGCCATGTAAAAGAAAACTTCTCTGTGTCAGCACCTATATTTGCAAAGTCTTCATTAAAGCTTGGCATTACAGATGATACCGTCACTGGCATGGCATCAGACGATGGAAACATTCAAACCTATGTCTATGATGGACAGCTGTTTGCAACCAATGCAAAAGAAAATACACTGAGTTTAATTTATACTTATCAGGACACTGCAGAGGATCACTCAGAACTGGATGGGTATAAGCTACAGCCGATTCGCGTGGAAAATAATGGTGATATCTACTTCATGGCATACGGCTATCACAGCAGAGGAAACCATGAGGGACAGGTTGGTGTCAGCTTCCTTCATTATAAAAGTGCTAGTTCAGAGGCAAACGACGCAGACAGTCCAGTACTTGACGAAATTTTCTATATCCCAGTCACCTTCTCAGAAGAAATTTTAATGAAAAATATGGGAACACTTGCCTATGTCAATAACGAGTCTGATTTGATGTATTTGCTCTACCAGAGTACCGTCTACTCAATTGATTTAAGCAGTGGAGAAAAGGCAGAGCTTGCAAAGGCACCGAGCGCTGGAAGCTTCTATTCCAATCAGTCCAGCAGCTTGATTGCATGGGAAGAGGGCGAAAGTGGATATACGAACTTGATTCGAATTGCCGACTTAAGCACTGGAAAGACTTATCGTGTCGATGCGGCCGATGGCGAGTTTGTGCAGATTCAGGGCTTTTTGGGTGATGATCTCGTATACGGTATTGGAAGAAAAAGTGACGTGGCAACACAGGCAGGGCAGGTTGTGCAAAAGCCAATGTACAAGCTGACGATTCTTTCATTTGCAGATGAGATGACACAGTCCGGCGAGTATCAGCCGGCAGACTATTATATAGAAGGAACAAATGTCGGAGAAAATCAGATCGAGATCTATCGACTGATCAAAAATGCAAATGGCTATGAGAAAACGGACGATGATCAGATGTTTTTCAACAACAGAAGTGATCAGAAAAAGACAAGCCTCACAAAGAGCCAGACGACAGATGGTTTTATGAAGGTGTGGCTAGTCACTTTGCCACTTGATACTGAGAAGGTGCAGACAAGCGGTGCTCTTTGCCCGATACGAGATGCAAGCGCGTCTTATCAGTTAAGTCTCGATGACAGTGTATCAACCGATCTGTACTATGTGTATTCGAGAGGAAAACTTCAGCAGATCGACGAGTCTTTGGCAGATGCAATCAATACTGCTTACGATCAGATGGGTGTAGTTGTTGACGATCGTGCAAGCTATGTCTGGACGAGAGGCACCAGGGCACTTAATAAAAATCTGACGTTTGAAGAGCAGACAGCATCATCAGCAGCAGACAGCTTGCGCTCCTGTATCGAGATATTGGTTGCATCAGAGGGAGGAAATACCTCACAGCTTGGCGCTTCTTTGGAAGAAGGAATGGCAGTTGACGATGTGATTACACGGGCAATGGAAGGTGCGACAGGTCGTTTGGAGAATCTAAGAGGCTGTACGGTCACTCAGATTTTGTATTATATCAACGAAAATCATCTGGTACTAGCATTAACCGGAGATGACAGCGCTCTGCTTCTTACCGGCTATGATACAAAAAACGTGATGATTTATAATCCAGTGACAGCAGAGACCACGACGATGGCAATCGAAGAGGCACAGAATTATTTTTCTATGTACGACAGTGCATTTCTTGCTTGGAACTGATCACCGTGATCACCGTGATCACCGGGGACGGTTCTTTTTGGCTCACAATGTCATTTAGGATACAGGCGCGGGAATCCTCGGCCATTCAATGACCGAGTCATTCACATAAGTGGCATCTTAGGTGTTATTTCTGCTGGCAGATTGGTTAGAATGGTTTCATAACCAGTCTCAAGAAGAAAACGTACAATACCAAGAGGAACAGTGGTTCCTTGATGGTTAATTCTGCACAGAAAAGTGGATAAATTGATGGAAAATGCCTTGGAGAATTCACTATAATGAAATTAGCAAAAATAGATAAAAAATAGTAGAATTTTTCTCTCTCGCACAAGATGAATAGAAGCCCGTTAAG
>CAUCWU010000040.1 GCA_958446555.1 uncultured Lachnospiraceae bacterium
CAACTTCCCTTGATGGATTCGGAAAGTGTTCTTTCCTCTACACTCTCATACACATTGATATAACGACCATCTGTGATTGCCTCGCTTGATCTCACAGTCGCTGCAATGCCATAATCCGTATCGGAATTGCTAAACAGTACAGTCACTGCTCCATCTATCATGCCAGTTGTCACATCATAGGAATCAAAGAAGTAGTACCCACTGCCATTTTGTCCCTTCGGAAGATATCCTTTATTTAAACTATTTGCAAATGCTGACTCGCGAACATAATACCAACCATCCGCATAGTAGACATCCTCCACACCAGTATTGGTTGGGCAATACTCCTGCATCCAAAGACTTGTCAAATTGAGAACTGCTCTTCTAGTGCTAAGCTCCGGTATGCGAATCAAACCATCTGTTGCCTGCTCTGCGACAATGCCAAGAACCGTGTTCGCCTCAGCACCTGCCTTTGCACTGACAGCGAGTCGACCAATGATACTAGAATACAGAGTCTCGTCTGATTCTGATGCATTAAAATCTGGAACCAATTTACAGATCATCTGCAAAAATACCGCCTTTTGCTCCTCATTTACAGTTCCGCCTGTGAATGTTAAGGAAGTAACACCACTGCCCCAATCAGACATCCAACCTGATGCAAGCTTACTCATATAAGTCGTTCTACTAAATGCACAAGTGATCGCCGGTGATGCACCATCAGCAAAGGCTTGGCTTCCCATCTTTCTGACATCTGCTGGAATCGTAAGAGAGCTAAGACGCATGCAGCCTGCAAAAGCGCGACTTCCGATTGTGCGAAGTGCACTTGGAAGAACCAATCCTGCTCCCACGCCGCTGCCCTCAAACGCATTGTCGCAAATTGTCAGTAACGACTGAGGAAGTGTAAGATTCTGAAGTGATACCGCATTTTGGAATGCTGCCGCTCCAATATAGCGAATGCCTTCTGGAATCGTGATCTGCTTTAATTCGGTACAATTTCTAAAAGTGCGATCTCTCACTGCCTCGATTGCTGCTGGAAGTTCTACTGTTGTCAGCTTCGTACAACCAGAAAATGCACCTGCTCCAATGAAGCTTACGCTCTGTGGCAAAGACGCATAGCCAATCGCAGAACCAGAAAAGCTCTCTGCACCAATTGAAGTCAGTGTCTGTGGGAAGGTAAATACACTAAGAGCACTCGTTCCTGCAAAGGCACGACTTCCAATAGACGTGAGCGCATTTGAAACCTGCACAGTTGCAAGAGCCGTACAATTTTCAAACAAACTTGAACTTACTCTTGTCATTTTCTGCGGCAAAATTGCTGAATTCAGTGTACTACAACCTGCAAAGGCAGCCGCTCCAAGATAGCTTACATTCTGAGGAATCACAATACTTCCGAGCGCTGTACAATTTTGGAAAGAACCGCCCTCAATAAATGTCACACTCTCTGGCAATGTAATCTGTCGCAATGCCGTACAATTCTGGAATGCACCATAACGAATACTTGTCAATGTAGATGGAAGTTGAACTGTTTCAACCGATATATTGGCAAATGCAAGTGTACAAATGGTTGTGATGCCTTCTTTTACTGTTGCATTTACAATCGGCGCATACTCGGTCTGAGGTTTGCTTTCCTGCACTTCGCCTGTTGGTGTTGTCGGATCTACAGTCGATGCTGCCACCTCAGCTGGGGCGCGATACAACAGATCATTGATGTAGATCATCTCATGCTTTCGCTCTTCATACCACTTCGTTCCATCAAACGCATTGGCAACGATATCGCGCACACTTGTTGGAATCTCAATGTGGCTGAGTGCACTACAATTTTTAAATGCATTCGATCCAATATAACTTACACCATCCGGCACAACGATTGCCACCAAATTCACGCGGTTGATAAAGGCTTCCTCTGCAATCACGGTTGTTCCCTGTCTGATTGCAACTGTCGTGGCATCACTCTGACAGCGATACAAAATGCTATTGATATAAACAACCTCTCCTGTCAGCGTGGAATCATACGGTGTTCCCTCAAACAGATTCGCACCTACCTGAGTTACAGTTGTCGGAATCTGTACATGTACCAGTGCGCTGCAGCCTGCGAACGCTTCTCTTCCTATATAAGTAACACCCTCCGGAATGATCACATCAGTAATCATTGTCTGACCACGAAATGCACCAGTTGCAATTGAAGTTACCTTTGCACCGCTATAAGTTTGCGGAATCTCTACTATACTTCTCGATCCATCAAAACCAGTAACGCTCACGGTCTGTCCATCCTCACTAAATGAGAACGTTAATCCCTTTGTGTCCTCGGTTGGTGCCTGCTCTGACCACTCAGGCGCTTCGGTTGTTGTCTCCTCCGGTGTTGTCTCCTGCGTCGTCGGTTCCTCAGTGGAAGCCTCCTCACTCGTTTGCTCCTCGGTACTTTCTTCCTCGGTACTTTCTTCCTCTGTACTTTCATCCTGAGAGGAAGTTGGCTCTACACTTTCAGTTGACGTTTCTGAAGGCTGTGCTGAACTTTCTGGAATACTTTCAGACGGTGTTTCTGAAGGCTGAGCCGAAGTTTCTGGAACACTCTCTGTTGGTGCCTGCGTAGATGTCTCCGGAATACCCTCCGATGTTGCTTGTGTAGTCGTCTCCGGAATACTTTCTGGTGTTGTATTTTCCGATAACACTTGTGTTTGAGACGTTGTTTCCGCTAAAGTTTCATTCTCAGACAAAGTTTGTGGCTGAGATGTCGTTTCCATAGGTGTTTCCTGCATCAAGGTTTCTGTCTGCATTTCCGCAAGCGGATCTGTCTGTGTTTCCATGACGGTACCTGACTGTGTCGTCTCCTCTGCTGATACGTACTGCGGTATGTAAGAAACGGTCATCGCAGCAGCCATCGTCCAGACGGACGCTTTCTTCTTCCATGATCTTTTCATAATATTCCCTTCCTTTCTTTGTGGTGGCCTCATATCCTTTTGGGTTGCACCAGTATACAAAAAGGGGATCGCCCTTCCGGATCGATCCCCCCTGCAAACGTTCCGGTAACTTCTTTGTTAAGTTTATATTACCAGAGATTGCTCTAAATTATTACTTTCAAAGTTCTTAAAACTCTTAAGATTCCCTTACGACGCCTGCTCAAACTGACTATTATAGAGATCTGCATAGAATCCCTTCTTTGCCAAAAGCTCCTCGTGCGTTCCGCTTTCAATTACATCTCCATCCTTTAACACAAGGATAAGATCGGCATTTTTGATTGTGGAAAGACGATGTGCAATAACAAAAGAAGTACGATTCTTCATCAGCTCGTCCATTGCATTTTGTATTTGAAGTTCTGTTCTTGTATCGACAGAGCTTGTTGCCTCATCTAGAATTAACATAGGCTTATCAGCAATCATTGCACGGGCAATTGTTAACTGCTGCTTCTGACCTTGTGACAGATTAACCTGATCGTTAAGCACTGTATCATAGCCATGCTGCAGTGTTCTTACAAAATGGTCAAGACCAACGGCGCGGCATGCCTCCTTCATACGCTCATCAGAGACATTTGGCGTACAATATACAAGATTTTCTCTAACAGTACCCTCAAACAGCCATGTATCCTGAAGAACCATACAAAACTGAGAATGCACCATTTCACGTTTTACTTGATTAGTCGGAATGCCATCAATGCAGATTTTTCCGCCCTGAATCTCATAAAAACGCATAAGCAGATTGACAAGTGTTGTCTTTCCTGCTCCCGTCGGACCGACAATGGCAATTTTTTGTCCTGCCTTTGCCTTTGCAGAAAAATCATGAATAATCACGCGATCTTCATCATAGCCAAACTTTACATGCTCAAATGATACGTCACCCTTTACATTGTCAAGCGTCTTTGTCTTATTGCTCTCGTCATCCATCTCCTTTGCCTCAAGAAACTCAAAGACACGCTCACCTGCTGCTGCCGCTGACTGTAAAGACTGTGCCGCCTGCGCGATCTGAGATAATGGCTGTGTAAAATAGCGCACATACATCATAAATGCAACGATTACTTCAAAGCCAATAGTTCCCTTCATAGTCAGCACTGCACCTGCCACACAGACTGCCACATAGCCTAAGTTTCCGATAAATGTCATAATAGGCGGCATGAGTCCGGCAAGGCACTGTGCACGAAATGCACTTTCTCTTAAATTATTGTTCATGCGCTCAAATTCAGCTGCTGCCTGCGCTTCTCCATTATATGCCTTTACAACTGTATGACCTGTGTAAATTTCCTCAATGTGACCGTTGATCTCACCAAGACAGCGCTGCTGGCGCACGAAATATTTACTGGAGTGCTTTGCAATAACTGTCATAAGAACAAAGCCAATCAATGTTGCCACAATTGCAGTAATTGTCATGATCACATCTGTTTTAAACATCATAAAAAGTGAACCGACAAAAAGCGTAACTGCGGAGACAAGATTTCCTATGCTTTGGTTCATAGACTGTGATATCGTATCAACATCATTTGTGACACGTGAGAGGATATCACCTGTCGTAGAGCGGCTGTAATAGCTCATCGGCAGACGGTTAATTTTTCCTGAAATATCACCTCTAAGCTTTTTTGAAATATTTTGTGTCACTGTTGCCATAATCCACTGCTGACCAAATGACAGCAAAGCACCACACACATAAAATGCAATTAATGTAAATCCAATCTTAGAAACTGCGTCCATATCAACGCCTGTTACAAGACCTTTTCCAATTTCCTTTGTCATCTCTGACAGCTTATCTGGTCCAAGAAGCGTCAAAACCGTGCCTCCTGCCGCGCAGATAAGTGCAATGATCACAACCGGAAGATAGCTTTTGCAATACGAAATCAGCTTTGACCATGTTCCCTTAAAATCAGATGCCTTCTCAGCAGGACCTCTTCCCATGCCAGGTCCACGCATACCGCCTCTTCTGCCCGGGCGGTTCTGTCCAGGGGTATATTCTTTATTTTCCATTATGCAAGTTCCTCCTTTGACAGCTGTGAATATGCGATCTGACGGTATACCTCGCAAGTTTCCATCAGCTCATTGTGCTTGCCCATTCCGGCAATCTTTCCATCATCAAGCACAATAATCTTGTCCGCATCGCGTATAGTACCAATTCGCTGTGCTACAATGAAACGCGTTGCATCTGCACAAGTTTTTCGTAACGTATCGCGAAGAACACGGTCTGTCTTGTAGTCAAGTGCTGAAAATGAATCATCAAAAATTAAAATCTCCGGATGACGGCATATCGCACGTGCAATTGACAGACGCTGCTTTTGTCCTCCTGAAAAATTAGATCCTCCCTGTGCCACAAAAGCATCTATGCCGCCTTCTGTCTTATCGACAAATTCCTTTGCCTGCGCAGTCTCAATTGCATGCTTAACATCATCATCAGTAAAGCCTTTTTTACCATTATCTCCATAGGCAACGTTGCTTTTAATGCTTCCTGTAAATAAAACTGCCTTCTGTGAAACATATCCAATCTTATTTCTAAGTGCCTTCTGTGTATATTCCTTTACGTTAACGCCATCGACAAGCACCTCTCCCTTTGTCGCATCGTAAAAACGCGGAATCATGTTGATCACAGTACTCTTTCCACAGCCAGTTGAACCGATAAAGGCAATTGTCTCACCCTTATGAGCAGTAAAGGAAATGTCCTCAATGACATCCTTCTCTGCATCTGGATAACAAAAAGATACATTGTGAAACTCAACTTCACCCTTTTTGCCGTCAATTCCATTCTCTTTTGTGCCATCCTTAATCGAGAGCGGCATATCAAGCACTTCATTAATACGCTTTGCTGATACGCTCGCACGTGGAAGAAGCACGAAAATCATTACAAGCATCATAAAGGACATAACGACCTGCATAGCATACTGAGTAAATACGATCATATCTGAGAAGATAGTCAGCTTATCAAACATCTGAGCATTGCTGATCAAATAAGCGCCGATCCAGTAAATTGCTAACATCAGTCCATTCATTACCATCTGGATTCCCGGCATCATAGTTCCCATAGTGCGGTTTGCAAACAGCTGCGTTTTCGTCAGCTCATCATTTGCGTCATTAAATTTCTTCTGCTGATAACCTTCTGCATTGTAGGCACGAACTACATTTAAGCCTGTCAAATTTTCTCTAGTGACACGGTTTAAATTATCTGTCAGGCTTTGCAGCTTTTTAAACTTCGGAAGCGCAACAGCCACGCAGACACCAACAAAGCTAAGCAGCACAACAACTGCCACACCAGTTGAAGCAGTCCACTGCCAGTTCTTTGTAGAAATCTTGCACAGTGCCCATACTGCCATTATAGGAGCCTTAAGTAAAACCTCCAGACCCATAACAATCAGCATCTGTACCTGTGTAATATCATTTGTAGAACGTGTAATTAAACTTGCAGTAGAGAAATTTCCAATTTCTTCCATTGAAAAGGACTGCACCTTATGAAAAACCTGTCCTCTTAAATTTGCAGAAAAATTAGATGAAATTTTTGATGCACATATTGATGTACAGACTGCCGCAAGCAAGCTTCCTAGTGCACATGCAAGCATCTTGCCTCCTGCAATCAAAATATCATTCATCTTGCTGCCCTTAGTCTGGACAAGCTTTGTAATTTCAGACATATAATCTGGCATTGTCAGACTAAGCCACACCTGCACGATAATAAACACAAATGCAACTGCCGCCAGAATAAAATCTTTCCATGTAAGCTTCTTTAACAACTTAACCATTATCTGCTGCTCCCTTCTTTTTAGATAGAAACTATTATAGCGTTCAAAATAGAACAGTCAATACAATTTATATAAAATTTAGATTGTTTATAAAAAAAACGAAAAGAGGCAGACTCTTCATCTGCCCCTTTTTTGCTCTAATTTAATTCATCCCTGCTCATGCACACCTGTAACAGAAAACACAACCCACTCTGCGATATTTGTCGCATGATCTCCGATTCTCTCAAAATATTTTGCAATCATCAAAAGATCAAGCGCGTATTCGCCATCCTTTGGATTTTCTGAGATCATTTGAATAAGCGAATCCTTTACCTTTAAGAAAAGATCATCGACTACATCATCATGCTGAATTGTTGCCTCCGCCATTGCTACATCACGCTTTACATAAGCCTCAACACTCTCTGTCACCATACGCATTGCAGCTACTGCCATCTGACAAATATACTGTGCATCCGTTCCGATTCTTCCATTTAAGAATCCAATAATCTCTGCGATGTCGGATGCCTGATCACCGATACGTTCCATATCTGTAATCATCTTAAGTGCTGCTGAGATCTGTCTTAAATCTCTCGCAACTGGCTGCTGCTGTAGCAAAAGCTTTAAACAAAGCGACTCGATAGTGCGCTCCATCTGGTCAATCTCACTGTCTATCGGTGCTATCTTTGCTGCTGTCTGTCCATCTGCATTTGCCAGTGCCTTTGCCGCTAATGCTAACGCCTCCTCACAAAGCGATCCCATCTTTGTCAGATCACGATTCAAAAGCGCTAGCTGCTCGTCAAACTTGCTTCTCATGTCTTCACCTCACTTTTTTTATTTCTATTAGCCAAAACGTCCTGTAATATAATCCTCAGTTCTCTTATCCTTTGGCTGCTCGAAGATCTTCTGTGTTTCACCATACTCTATCAGATCACCAAGCAGGAAAAATGCGGTGTAATCAGAAACACGCACAGCCTGCTGCATGTTATGCGTAACCATAACAATTGTGTACTGTGATTTTAATTCGCTTGCCAACTCTTCTATCTTTGATGTAGAAATCGGGTCAAGCGCACTTGTTGGCTCATCCATCAAAAGTACATCAGGCTCAACAGCAAGTGCTCGTGCAATGCAAAGTCTCTGCTGCTGTCCACCAGACAAGCTAAGTGCCGATTTTTTTAGATTATCTTTTACTTCATTCCAGATTGCTGCACCCTTTAAGGAATTTTCCACGATCTCATCAAGCTTTGCACGGCTTGTAATTCCATGGGTGCGCGGTCCGTATGCAATATTGTCATAGATGCTCATTGGAAATGGATTTGGCTTTTGGAATACCATTCCGATATTTCTGCGAAGCTCATTGACATTTAACTTTGGATCAAAAAAGTCCTCGCCGCGATAACGAAGATCGCCTGTAATCTTCACACCAGGCACTAGATCATTCATTCTGTTTAACGACTTTAAGAATGTGGATTTACCACAGCCAGAAGGACCAATCAGCGCCGTAATACTCTTCTCCTCAATATTGATATTAATATTCTTTAATGCCTGCACCTGTCCATACCACAGACACATATCCTTTACAGTAATTACGCTGCTCACTGACTCTTCCTCCTCTGAAAATACTTACCTAACAAAGTTGCAGTTAAATTGATAAACACAGTTAATACCATTAAGATTGCTGCAATCGCGAATGCAACACCAAACTCTCCCTGCTCCTTAGCATACATGTAAAGCGCAACTGTAAGTGTTGCACCTGCACTGTGAAGACCATCTATCATTCCATTTACTGCATGGGCAAGACCTGCGGTGAAAAGAAGCGCTGCTGACTCACCGATAATTCTTCCGACAGAAAGAATACATCCTGTCACTACACCATCAATACATCCCGGAAGTACAACCGTTCTGATAACTCTCCACTTTCCTGCGCCAAGTCCAAATGCACCCTCGCGATAACTTTGTGGAACTGTCTTTAAGCTCTCCTGTGTTGTACGCATGATTGTCGGAAGATTCATGATCACAAGAGTAAGCGCACCTGCTAAAAGAGATGTCTGCAAGCTTAAAAACTGGCAGAAAAACAGCATTCCTACAAGACCATATATAATAGAAGGAATACCTGAAAGTGTCTCTGCTGCGTACTCAATCATGCCAACTATTTTTTTGTTTGCGGCATACTCAGTCAGATATATTGCAGCACCAACACCAAGCGGAAGTACAATTACAAGCGTTGCAATTACGATATAAAGTGTATTTAAAATGTCAGGCAAAATACCAATGTTGTCATCGAGGTAGCTTGGAGATGTAGACACCAGTTTCCAGCTTATATTCGGAACACCTCTATATAATACATATCCGATCATAAACAATACAAGTCCACATGTAATTGTTATGGAAAGCCCCATCAAAAACTTCATCAGACCTATATAAAGCTTACGCTTTATTCCCGGTCCATTCTTTGCAGCGGCACGCACTGTCATCACCGATTTTACATTTGCTGTCTGTGACGCCCCTATTGCTTCCTGTTTTGTCATCTTACTCACTCCTTTTATGAATCCGTTTTTCAGGCTTTCTCATGCTTTAAGAAAAAGTTCAGTGTTGCATTGATCAGCATGATAAACAAAAACAGCACCAGCGCAATTGAAAACAGCGCCTGTCTTTGCAGTCCTGCTGAATATGACATCTCACTGGCAACAGCAGTCGTCAAAAAACGAACACTCTGGAACAATGACGGCATATTTGGAACATTTCCTGAAACCATCATAACTGCCATTGCCTCGCCAATTGCGCGGCCCACACCTAATACAACTGCTGCTGCAATACCACTTCTTGCAGCTGGAACTGACACCTTAAAATATGTCTCAATATCTGTCGCACCAAGTGCAAGTGATGCATCCTCATATTCCTTTGGCACTGCCTCAAGTGCATTGAGTGAAACCTTAATAATAGACGGCAAAATCATGATTGCAAGTACTATAATCGCTGCCAAAAGGCTTGCACCATCTGGCACATTAAACAATTTGCGGATACCAGGCACAAGAATCAGCATACCGACAAGACCATAAACAACAGACGGAATACCTGCTAAAAGGCTGACAGCTGTCTCAATAACACCTCTTACCTTTGGTGATGCAATCTTTGCCAGGTAGACAGATGTGAAAAATCCGACTGGAACACCAAGCAAAATTGCACCTCCTGTTCCGTAAATACTTGTCATGATAAACGGTAAGATTCCAAATGATGGCTCAGAGGCGGTCGATGCCCATTTTGTGCCAAATAAAAACTGAAACAGACCAATTTTTGCGATTGCCGGCACACCGGAAATTACAAGATAAACTGTAATTAACAATACACATCCGACCGTAATCAGTCCGAGAATCAAAAATATGCCATGTACTACTGTCTCTAACAGACTCTCTTTGCTCTTCATAAATCCTCGCACCCTTCCAATTGTGATTATTCTGCTACCGCAACAGCACCTGCTGCCGAAATAATATCTGCTGCATCCTTTGAAGTTGCATAATCGAAGAATGCCTGTGCTGCCTCTGATAATTCAGTACCATCCTTTGTAACAAGAACGAATGGACGCTGTACCTTATAAGAACCATCCTTTACTGTTTCCTCAGTTGCCTCAACACCATCTACTGATACCTTCTTTACAGTATCCTTTACTGCTGCTAAAGATGCATATCCGATTGCACCAGGATTGCTTGAAACAGTTGTGATAACATCACCTGTAGATGTAAGCTCCTGACGATACTTGCAGGAATCAGATGTACCTGTAATAGACTCGAAACCATCTCTTGTACCACTTCCTGCCTCACGGCCAATCAGAACAATATCAGCGTCCTCTCCGCCAACCTCACTCCAATTTGTGATCTCGCCAGTGTAAATCTTTGCGATATCATCAAGAGAAAGATCCTCTACTGTATTCTCCTTATTAACAATGATTGCAATACCATCAAGTGCCAGTGTAGTTTCTACTAAGCCCTGGCTCTTCTCCTCATCCTTTAATGCACGGCTGGAAAGACCGATATCGCAGCGTCCCTCAGATACAGCAGTGATTCCAGAACCAGAACCAGTTGGGTTGTAAGTAAAGGTAGCATCTGGATTTGCCTTTGTAAATGCCTCACCAAGAGCACCGATTACCTTCTCCATAGAAGTAGAACCATCAGTTGCAACGCTTCCAGATACAGGAGTCTGGGCATCTGCCTTAGACTCAGCTGCTGCAGCAGATGTATCCTTAGCCTCTGCCTTGGCCTCAGTCTTAGCTTCTGTAGAAGCGGTAGTTGCTGCTGTTGATGCTGTTGACGCGGTGGTTGCTGCTGTTGACGCTGTAGTCTCCTTTTTATCTGTCTTTCCGCATGCGGTCAATGTTGAAATTGCAAGAGCTGCGGTTACTGCCATTGTGATCATCTTTCTCATAATAAAAACTTCCTTTCTGTTTCTACCCATTTTGTTGTGTTTGTTTTGTTTTCTCTTAACGCCACTAATCTTATTGTTTCTTTGTAAAATCAGAAAGCAGTGATATGTCAAATCTATGTAAAAAAATAAAAAGAGCCACCAGGGACACGTAATGTCCCCGATAGCTCCTAACTATCGTCAGGCTTTATCATACTCTCTTAATTGAATATCCAGATGAATAACATCATATTGATTCAAATGCTTTTTAAAATCAGACGCCTCGCTGATTTTCAACCCCGCAAACAAATCTTGTGAATCACACCCTTTGCTGTAATATGCTGTGAGCATATTTGCGGTTATTGATTTGCCAAATCGACGCGGACGGCTATTACAGATATATCCCTGCAAAGTATTCATTACCTTATTTGTATACTCCAGCATTTCAGTCTTATCAACTTGACATACTCCCACGGTTAAAACCGTGGGATTCCTTAGATTCTTGTAGCGTCAT
>CAUCWU010000041.1 GCA_958446555.1 uncultured Lachnospiraceae bacterium
TCTAATTCCTTTATTGGAAAAGGATTGTCATGTAATTATTCCGGCATTGCCGGGATATGATGAAAATGATTCACAGCAAAATTTTACCAGCGTGGAAAATATCGCCGGGGAATTGGCAGAGTGGTTAGTAAAAAATAAGATTACCACCATTGATGTTCTATATGGCTGTTCTATGGGAGGTAGTATTGTTTTAAGAATGCTTGCAGATAAGAAAATTACCGTAAATAACACAATATGCGATGGCGGAATCACACCATATCAGATACCATGGTTACTTACTCGATTCATTGCGGTTAAGGATTTTCTGCTGATTTCTATGGGAAAAACAGGCGGGTTTAGCCTTCTGGAAAAGGTGTTTGCAACAGATGAATATAGCAAGGAAGATTTAGAATATATGGCGAAAGTTTTCCGCTTTATCAGTTATAAGACCATCTGGAGAACTTTTGAATCATGCAACAACTACAGGATGCCGGAAGGTACTATAGAATATCTGGGTAAATTAGAATATTGGTACGGTGATAAAGAACGTAAAGAAAGAGCAAAAGATTTAGCATATGTAAAAGAACATTTTCTACATGTAAAGTTTATAGAAATGAAAAATATGGGACACGCCAGTATGGCGACATTATATCCAGAAAACATGGCAGAACGTATTATGGATTTAGCAAAGTAAGGAGTTGCAGCAAATAAAAAGAAGTACCTTTATTAATTCCGGCAGGAAGGAGGTTTACGAAAAATTGGTAGAGGAAGATAAGACATTTGAGGAAGCATACGAGCGCCTGAAGAAAGCAAGTAGTGACGAGAAACTAATGGCAATGTACAGAAGTCGCGAGAAGGCAATAAGAGATTGGAATGATTCGATTAATTCAGCAAGAAGAGAAGGAGAATTACAGGGAAAGAGAATAGGATTACAAGAGGGCATTCAGACTGGACAAATTAGAACTTTGGTTGATCTGGTCGATGATGGACTTCTTGAAGCGATTTTTTTATTGTAAGAGTACCTGACACTCGTACCTTCAGGTAAGCCTCACATAAGAGTGTAAGGAACTTTTATAAAATTAGATTGAACTTACCAGTAAAGTGTGCTATAGTAAGATAAAATTAAATATGGAGTGTTCAGGTGTCGGAGCAATCAACTGCGATTGGCTCCGGTGAAAAGGGAAACAGGTGCAAATCCTGTACGAACTCGTCACCGTGATAGGGAGCAGGAGCCGCAAAATCACTGGGAAACTGGGAAGATGGCCGATGCGATGATCTTAAGCCGGGAGACCTGCCTGAACGCTGTACAGAAACGAAAGTTTCAGACCACGAGTAAAAAGGTTGTACGTTTAAATTTGCAAAATTGATACAGACATTAATTTTGCAGATTTATTTGTGTGCGGCTCTTTCTCTGACAATGGATCAGAAAGGAGTCTTTCTTTTTGTATGCATTTTATCAGTTTGTTTATGACTGCTGGAAAAATCATGGTTGGAAACAAATCGTTTCTGGATGCTTTATATTTAGTTTGAAGAAGCAGAAAAACTGCAAAAAAGAAAGGCTAGGTAAGCAAACATGAGAAGAAGAAATCTGGCAGTACTGGTATCCTTATCCCTGATGGGAACAATGAGTATGACTGGTTATGCAGCAAGTGAGAAGGAGAGCACAAGCGAGGAGGCAAGCACCGAGGCAGCAAGTGTATCTGAAGATCAGGAAGCTGCTGACAATGTTGCAGATCTGATTGATGCAATCTATGTTCAGGAAAGAAATGACAATACCGATGAGCAGTGCAAGGCTGCAAAGGAAGCTTGGGATGCACTCACGGATGAGCAGAAGGAACTGGTTGAGGGTGAGAATGCAGATCCGGATTACTTCGGAAGAGATACCGGCGATGCTTCTAAGGATGATCCGAGAAACGGTGACGAGATCGGTGAGAACGAGATCTTAGTAGTAAGCTTTGGTACTTCCTTTAATGACAGCCGTGCTGCTGATATCAAGGGAATTGAGGATGCAATTCAGGAAGCATATCCAGATTGGTCTGTAAGAAGAGCATTCACTGCACAGATCATCATCAATCATGTACAGGCTCGTGATGGCGAGTGTATTGATAATGTTGAGCAGGCACTTGACCGCGCAGTTGATAATGGTGTAAAGAATCTTGTTATTCAGCCAACTCACCTGATGCATGGTGCAGAATATGATGAGCTTATGGATGCAGTAGAGGAGTATGAGGACAAGTTTGAGTCTGTAAAGGTTGCTGAGCCGCTTTTAGGTGAGGTTGGCGACGATGCTACTGTAGTAAATGATGACAAGAAAGCAGTTGCAGAGATCCTGACAGCAGAGGCAGTTGAGAAGGCAGGCTATGATAGTCTGGATGCAGCAAAGGAAGATGGAGTTGCATTTGTATTCATGGGTCACGGAACTTCTCATA
This sequence comes from uncultured Lachnospiraceae bacterium, assembly GCA_958446555.1. Taxonomy (GTDB): domain Bacteria; phylum Bacillota; class Clostridia; order Lachnospirales; family Lachnospiraceae; genus Anthropogastromicrobium. The sequence continues at coordinate 2,409 of CAUCWU010000041.1, forward strand.
CAGCAAAGGTATCCTACAGCCAAATGCAGACTCAGATGAATGACCTTGGATATGACAATGTATTTATCGGAACTGTAGAGGGTGAGCCAGAGGAGACTGCATGCGAGAATGTTATTGATGCAGTAGCAGAGGCTGGTTACACAAAGGTTATCCTTCGTCCATTGATGGTTGTTGCTGGTGATCACGCAAACAACGATATGGCAGGTGAGGATGAAGATTCCTGGTTAAGTCAGTTTGAGGAATCTGAAAAGTTTGAAAGTGTAGATACTCAGATCCTTGGTCTTGGTGAGATCGAGGGTATTCAGAAGCTTTATGTAGATCACACTGCAAAGGTAATTGATGCAGAATAATCGTTAAGAAGACGAGAAAAAGAAGCCAGTGGGAAGCTAGGGAAGCCATCGGGGACAGGGCAATGTGGCACGAAATAATGTGCCACATTCTCCACGTCCCCATTGGATTCCCGATGGCTTAGGGCTTCTGTCCCCAATAGAAAACAAAGGATATAAGAGGTTATGAGAAGAAAACAAATCGCTGTGATTGGTATGCTGTTTATGACTTGTCTGGCATCGACTGGATGCGGACAGAAAAAGGAAAAACAGGAGTCTTCGACGGTAGCGAAGGCTTCTACTTTTGAGACACAAGCAGAGACGACAAGTCAGGCAGAGGAAACGACAGAGAAGCAAACTGAAAAAGAAACAGAGAAAGAGACAAAAACGCAGGCGCATACAGAAAAAGATACAGAAACTGAGACTCAGACGCAGGTAGAGACGGAGTCCTCATCTCTTGAAGATGGTGTCTACATTGCTGATTTTAACACTGATAGCAGTATGTTTCATGTAAATGAAGCATGTGATGGAAAGGGTACTCTGACTGTAAAGGATGGAGAGATGACCATTCATGTTTCACTTACATCGAAGAAGATTTTAAATCTTTATTATGGTCTTGCAGCAGATGCTGCAAAGGAAGGCGCAAAGCTTCTAGATCCAACTACAGATAGTGTAACATACAGCGATGGAATGACAGAGGAAGTGTATGGTTTTGATATTCCGGTTCCGGCACTTGACGAAGAATTTGATGTTGCTCTTATTGGAACAAAGGGAACATGGTATGATCATAAGGTAAGCGTATCTAACCCAGAGCCAAAAGAGGATGATATAAAGAGCACAGTTGACCTTGAAGATGGCACTTATACAGCAGAGGTTACACTTGAGGGTGGAAGTGGCAGAGCTTCAATTGAGTCTCCTGCTACGCTCACAGTGAAGGACGGCAAAGTGACTGCTTCAATTGTCTGGAGTAGTCCCAATTATGACTATATGCTTGTAAATGATGAAAAATATCTTCCAGTCAATACGGAAGGAAACTCTGCATTTGAGATTCCGGTGGCTGCATTTGATACAGCACTTGATGTGATTGCAGATACAGTAGCAATGAGCAAGCCGCATGAGATTGAATATACGCTTGCTTTTGATTCTTCTACAATCAAGACGGCAGAGTGATGAGAAGAGAAGGCTTACTTGTAGGTTGTGCGCTGATCGGTACGTTAACGTTATTTTCTGGGTGTAGAACAGCACAAAAAAGTAATGAGAAGCAAATCCTGACAAAAATAGAGTCAAATGCGGATGAGAGCGCATCAGAAAATAAAGCTAGCAAGCAGAATGTGTTGGGAGAGCCGACTGGCAGTATGGCTCTTTCCTATGCCGAAAATTTTTCAGTGGATTATTATGGTGATTATACCCTGTTAAAGACAAAGGACGGCACACAGATTTTGACCGTGCCAGAGGACAAGGATATACCAGATAATCTTGATGAAGATATTGTTGTACTAAAGCAGCCAGCTGATGGAATTTATCTGGTTTCATCAGCTGTTATGGATATGTTTCGAGAGCTGAATGCGCTTGATTGCATCCAATTTTCTGGCCAGAAGGCAGAAAATTGGTATATTGATGAGGCAAAAGAGGCGATGGAGCAAGGAAAAATGCTCTATGCTGGTAAATATAGTAGCCCTGATTACGAATTGTTAGTCTCAAAAAAATGTTCACTTGCGATTGAGAACAGCATGATTCTTCATTCACCAGAGGTCAAGGAAATGCTTGTTGATTTTAACATCCCAGTGATGATTGAGTATTCAAGCTACGAGTCACATCCACTTGGCCGAGTCGAATGGATCAAATTTTTCGGTGCATTGACTGGAAAAGAAAAAGAGGCAGAAGAAGCATTCAAGAAACAGACAGAGATTGTCGATCAAGTAACAGCAAAGGAAAAGACCGACAAGACAGTTGGCTTTTTCTATATCACCTCAAATGGACTCGTGCAGGTGCGCCAGAGTAGCGACTATATTCCAAAGATGATTGAGCTTGCTGGGGGAAAATACATCTTTGAAAATCTTGGTGATTCAGATTCAAAACGATCAACAATGAATATGCAGGTTGAAGAGTTTTACAATGGCGCCAAAGATGCCGACTTTTTGATCTACAACAGTACAGTAGACGGTGGTGTGAAATCAATCAACGAACTCGTAAAAAAATGTCCGGTTCTAGCAGACTTTAAGGCAGTAAAAAGTGGCAACGTCTGGTGTACCGAGCGCGATGTCTACCAACAGTCCATGTCAATCGGGTACCTGATCGAAGATATTCACAATATGCTTCAAGGTGCAGATGATAAAGAAATGAACTATTTGTATCGTTTGAACTAGTAAATAAAACATGGATGACAGAAATAAGGTTACTGTTTACGGATAAGATAATATTTACAGCATAGCCCGAAGGTGAATGGCTTTCATAACATGACGCGTGAACAGTACACAGCTTTGCCATTTTCAGAAAGGAGATTGCCTTACAATGGAACAAAAACGAAAAATAAGATGCATCATTGTATTTCTCCTTTTGGGAGGCTGTGTGGTGCTGCTTAGTGTATTAAATATCTGCATTGGAAGCGTTTCAATTCCGATTTTCGATATTTTGGCATCCATTCAGGGAAAAACAATTGAAAATGCCAGGATTCTGTGGGACATTCGTATGCCCAGAATGCTAGCTGCTCTGATTCTCGGAGGTGCGCTTGGTCTGGCAGGTTATCTATTACAGACCTTTTTTCATAACCCGATCGCGGGACCGTTTGTTCTTGGTATTTCCTCTGGTGCAAAGATGACCGTATCGGTTGTCATGGTATTTTTGATGGGACGGGCCATTAGCGTAAGTTCTGGAATGATGATTGTGGCAGCGTTTGTTGGAGCAATGATTTCAATGGGATTTGTGTTAATGGTATCGCGAAAGGTCGACAGTATGTCTATGCTTGTTGTCGCCGGCGTAATGATTGGCTATATCTGCTCAGCCATAACGGAACTTGTCGTGACATTTGCGGATGATGCGCAAATCGTTAATCTTCATAACTGGTCAAGAGGAAGTTTTTCAGGCACAACCTGGGACAATGTGACTGTGATGGCAGTCACTGTGGCAGTGACATCGGTAGCCGTTTTTCTATTGTCAAAGCCGCTTAGCGCATATCAGCTGGGTGAATCGTATGCTAAAAATCTCGGTGTCAATGTCAAAGGACTTCGCACGGCAATGGTGCTTCTCTCTAGCATTTTGTCAGCATGTATCGTCGCCTTTGCTGGACCGATTTCTTTTGTAGGAATTGCAGTGCCGCATTTGGCAAAGCAGTTTCTTTCTAGTACAAAGCCGATCTTAATGATTCCGGCATGTTTCTTAGGAGGAAGTGTATTCTGCTTATTTTGTGACCTGTTAGCAAGAACGGTGATGGCACCGACAGAGCTTAGTATCAGCACAGTTACCGCAATTTTCGGTGCACCGATTGTACTTTGGATTATGATTCGAAGAAACAAAGAGAAGGCATTAGAGTGAGCAGATGATTGGAAAAAATAAGAAAAAACAGTCAGAACAGACAGGGATGGACAAACCATATTTTCAGGCTGAGCAGATGAGTGTTGGATATCAGAGACATCTAGTGGTGCAAGATATCGAAATTACTTTGAATCAGGGTGAAATTTTGACACTGATCGGCCCAAACGGAGCTGGAAAATCAACCGTATTAAAGAGCATTGCAAGACAGATTGAGATGCTTGGCGGAAGCATTTATCTAGATCAAAATGAGTTAAATCGAATGTCAAGTCAAGAGCTTTCAAAAAAGATGGCGGTAGTCATGACAAGCAAGCTTCGCTCAGAGAAAATGACCTGTGAAGATGTGGTGTCAACCGGGCGCTATCCGTATACCGAGCGATTTGGCATTCTTTCAAGCGATGATAAAAAAGTTGTGAAAGAGGCAATGGATTTGGTTCAGGTGACACAAATCAAAGATTTAGATTTTACGCGAATCAGCGATGGACAGCGTCAGCGCGTCATGCTTGCGCGTGCAATTTGTCAGGAGCCGCAGATTTTGATCTTAGATGAACCGACCTCCTATCTGGATGTGAAATATAAGCTTGAATTTTTATCAATTCTACAGGAAATGAAGCACCAGAAAAAGTTGACAGTAATCATGTCGCTTCACGAACTTGATTTGGCAGAGCGAATTTCCGACAAGATTCTATGTGTCAATGGCATCACACCAGAGCGTTTCGGAACACCACAGGAAATTTTTACAAAAGGATATATTTCGAAGCTGTTTGGCATCTCGTCAGGAAGCTTCGATGAGAAAACCATGAATGCAGAGCTGCCAAAGCCTTGTGGAAAGCCATCTGTTTTTGTCATCGCCGGTGACGGGACCGGGCGAAACATTTACAGAAAGCTGCAGCGAAAAAACATTCCATTTGCCACAGGCATTCTCTTTGAAAACGACCTCGATTATCCAGTCGCAAAGGCACTCGCAACCGAAGTCATCTCCACCGAAAGCTTCGAGCCAATCAAAGGCAAGACGCTAGAAGTCGCGAAAGTCACGCTAAGTGAGTGCGACCACATAATCTGCTGCCGACCGCATTTCGGCACCTTAGAGAAAGCCAATGAAGAACTTCTTTCCTATGCAAAGCAGTTGGGGAAAATTATAAAATAGTGGTGAGACTACAGTTCACGGCTAATTTAATACTTAAATCTAAACCCGAAGGTGAATGGATTTCACGAGCCGGGCACTTGAAGCAGGTCTTTCAAAGTAATGTATGATAAGAAAGAACATAAAAGGAGCCTGCTGAGTTTGGTCCGGAGACGAAATCATTGCACCGAAGGGTTTTCGTAACATATATCCGTGAACTGTAATGCTTTCACAAAACTATAAGGTGCCCTCAATGATAAACCTATTGACATGGTAGTTTATCAATGCTAAGATACCAAAGGCAGAGATAGAGAAACATGCAAAAGGAAAAGGCAGGAAAGAAATGTTAAATCAGTTTTCAAGAACACAGCTTTTATTGGGAAAAGAGGGAATGGATGCGCTTGCAGGAGCCAAGGTAGCTATTTTTGGCATTGGCGGCGTTGGCGGCTATGTGGTAGAAGCACTTGCAAGAAGCGGCGTTGGTTCCTTTGTAATTGTAGATGATGATAAAGTATGCTTAACTAACATCAACCGTCAGATTATAGCAACGAGAAAGACAATCGGAAAATATAAGGTAGAGGTTATGAGAGATCGTATTTTGGAGATCAATCCAGATGCGCAGGTAGAGATGCGCCAGTGCTTTTATCTGCCTGAGAATGCGCATGAATTTGATTTCTCTGAATATTCCTATGTGGTTGATGCGGTTGATACTGTTACAGCAAAGATCGAAATCATCATGCGTGCACAGGCGGCAGGTGTTCCTGTGATTAGCTGCATGGGTGCAGGAAACAAGCTTGATCCGACACAATTTCATGTTGCCGATATTTATAAGACAACTATGTGTCCTCTTGCAAAGGTTATGCGCCATGAGTTAAAAAAGCGCGGTGTCAAGAAGTTAAAGGTTGTCTATTCAACTGAAAAGCCCGTGCGTCCATTGGAAGATATGAGCGAAAGCTGTCGTTCTCACTGTGTATGCCCTCCAGGAACAGAACATAAGTGTACCGAGAGAAGAGACATTCCAGGAAGTGTTGCATTTGTGCCGCCAGTGGCAGGACTGATTTTAGCAGGAGAGGTCATCAAGGATCTGACCAAAGATACAATTGTTCGATAACTAGAAAATCCCGTCAGCTTTTTTGCTGGTGGGATTATTTTTTATCTCAAAGTCGCAAGCTCAAAAGTCGATCCTACTTATATGATAAGGATTTTTAAAGAAAAAGGAGTAAGTTATGAAGACAAACTATGTGCTTCCAAGTGAAATTGAAAAACACAGCTTTGAAATCATTAGAGCAGAATTAAAGGAACGGGGTCTTTCACTTGATCCGAATTTGGCACCAGTGATATGCCGCGCCATCCATACGACAGCCGATTTTGATTATGCGCATACACTTGTATTTTCAGAAGGTGCGCTTGATAAGCTAAAGGAACTTATAAAAAGCGGAGCATCTATTGTGACAGATACAAATATGGCATTGTCTGGAATCAATAAAAAAACATTAGCCACCTTTGGATGTGAAGCAAAATGTCTTATGGCAGATGAGACAGTAGCAAAACTGGCAAAGGAGCAGAAAACAACGCGTGCAGCTGTCAGCATGGAGATTGCTGCTTCCTACCACAAACCCATTATCTTTGTGGTAGGAAATGCACCGACTGCGCTGATGAAGCTTTATGAAATGTATCAGGCAGGATTATATAAGCCAGCCTTTATAATAGGTGTTCCAGTAGGATTTGTAAACGTAGTGGAAGCAAAGGAAGAAATCATGGAGACTGACATTCCTTATATTATAAATAAAGGAAGAAAGGGCGGAAGCAATGTGGCAGCAGCCATCTGCAATGCAGTTCTATACGAGCTTTCTGGACGAAAATGCGTATGAGGTACGGATTTACGACAGGAAGCTGTGCGGCAGCGGCATCTAAGGCAGCTGCCTACATGCTTTTGACAGGAAAGAAAAAAGAAACAATTTCTATTGTAACACCAAAAGGCATCGTGTTTGAGGCAAAGCTGTTAGAGATTACCAGAAAAGAGAAAAGCGTTAGCTGTGCGGTTGAAAAGGATGGAGGAGATGATCCTGATATTACGACTGGTGCGCTTGTCTATGCAGAGGTATCTTACACAGAACGTTCAAAAACGTCCCAGACAGAAAATTCTCTACAAGAAGAAAAACAAACAGAAACGACAGCACTCCATGCAACCGTGGAGATTGACGGCGGAATTGGCGTTGGCCGTGTCACAAGACCGGGCATGGATCAGCCAGTTGGAAATGCTGCAATCAATCATGTGCCGCGCCAGATGATTGAGGCCGAGGTGTTAGAGGTTTGCCGCATGGCAGATTATAAGGGCGATTTAAAGGTTATTATTTCTATTCCAAAGGGAGTCGAGCTGGCAGAAAAAACATTTAACCCACGCCTTGGAATTGTTGGAGGCATTTCTGTGCTTGGCACAAGTGGCGTAGTTGAGCCAATGAGTAGTCAGGCGCTTCTTGACACCATTCGTCTTGAGTTAAATATGAGACATGCGCAGAATAGCCAGGTAGCAGCCGTCTCTCCGGGCAACTATGGACTCGATTTTATGAAAGAAACCTACGGCTACGATCTTGATGATAGTGTTAAGTGCAGCAACTTTATCGGAGAGACCATCGATATGGCAGTAGAGTGTGGCTTTTCTAAAATGCTGTTAACAGGCCACATCGGAAAACTCGTCAAAGTCTCCGGCGGAATTATGAATACACATTCAAGAGAGGCAGACGCTCGAATGGAATTACTCGCCGCAGCTGGACTTCGCTCAGGCGTCAGCACAGAAAGCTTACGAAAAATATTAGACTGCGCGACAACAACAGAGGCAATCGCATTTTTAGAAAAAGAGAACAAGACAAAGCCTGTCATGGACTATCTGATGGAAAGAATTATCTATTATACGAATAAACGTGCCGGCGGCAAAATGAAAATTGAATGCATACTCTACGACAACCAATATGGTGAATTGGCAAAAAGCGAAGGCGCAGAGAAATTTTTATATGAGCTGCAGCATGAAAATGTTACTGCTAACGGGTCAACCATTTAGAAAACATAGCGGCCGCAAACGAGGCTGCGGATTGAGAGGAAAACATGGTATCATTTGTAGGGGCAGGATGCTGTGCTGCCGATTTGATTACAGTGCGCGGAATGCGGCTTTTACAGGAGGCAGATCTTGTCATTTATGCAGGATCACTAGTAAATCCTGAGCTTCTTTCTTATACAAAGAAGGGATGTGAATGCTTAAATAGCGCATATATGACGCTTGACGAGGTCATCGATACATTGCAAAAGGGTGAAGAAGAAGGAAAGAAGATGGTGCGTCTTCATACAGGTGATCCGAGCATTTATGGTGCAATTCGTGAGCAGATGGATCGTCTTGAAGAGCTTGGAATAGGTTATGAGACTTGTCCTGGTGTAACGGCATGTTTTGGTGCGGCGGCAGCACTTAACTTAGAACTGACAATACCAGAAGTGTCACAAAGCCTTATTATTACACGTATGGCAGGACGCACGGCAGTGCCAGAAAAGGAGAGCATCGAAAGTTTTGCCGCGCATCATGCGACTATGGCAGTTTATTTGAGTGCAGGTCATTTAAAAGAATTATCCGAGAGATTGATGGCAGGCGGCTACAGCAAAGATACACCGGCAGCTATTGTTTATAAGGCAACATGGCCAGAACAGCTTTGCTTAAAATGTACAGTGTCTACACTTGATGAAGAAGCTAAGAAGCATGGAATCAAAAAGACAGCAGTTGTTCTTGTGGGAGATGCGATTTCACCGTCCGACTATGCGCTGTCGTGTCTCTACGCGCCTGACTTTGAGACAGAGTACAGAAAGAAAAAGACAGAAGAGGCATTAGCATCAGATGGAAGAGACAAGTAATTACATCAATATTATTAGCTTTACAGAAAAGGGAGAGGCTCTGGCAAATAGGCTAAGCATATATCTTTTACAGTCACAGAAAAAGGATCAAGTTGGTTGCGAATGTGATAGAGATTTAGTTAAGTGCATCAATAAGTGCCGTGCATCAAAATCTTATTCTTCGATACCCTTGTCAGAGTGTGCGAAAGAAAGCTTTGAAAAAAAGCAGGGA
>CAUCWU010000042.1 GCA_958446555.1 uncultured Lachnospiraceae bacterium
TTCTCTGATCTTTGATAGATACGTATCGAAGATTGCCTGCTTTGCCGCTCTAACAGTCAGACGAAGCACACCATCACTTGCTGATACGCCATAGGAATCGCTTCCAATTTCCATGCCAATCAACGTCATTAGCACAAACCCCTTCATCTGATTCAGCTTCTTTGTCAGTTCATCGGTTTGAATCAAAAGCTTTGACAAAGCCAAACCCGGATTTTTGCCTGCTTCTGGATAGGCAGCATGGCTTGGAGTTCCGGTCATTCGAATCTCAAGTCCAGTCGATGCACAGGCAAAGGTTCCTTTTCTTGTCAAGATCTGATTTTTCGGATAGCCTGGAATGTTGTGAAGGCCATAAACTTCACCAATATTCTTCTCGCTTAAAAGCGCACTGCAGACATTTCCACCTTTTCCAATTTCCTCTGCCGGCTGAAAGATCAAGTAGACATCGCGATCCCATGCATGCTTGTGCGAATCCAGATAGAGAGCAAGACCCGATAAAATGCTGCTGTGGCCATCATGACCACAATAATGACCTGGCTTTCCATCCTTTCCGCAAACCGCATCCATATCAGCTCGAAAAGCGATTGGTGACTTTGCACCTGTCAGCTGCTTCTCGTTTGAGGACGGAGCCGTAGCGGATGGATCTGCATGATGGACTGCATAAAACCAACTGCCGTTATCGACGATTTCAAAGGAAGTATTTTCCTTTAAAAATGCCATCAACGTCTCTTTTGTCTTTGTCTCCTCAAGTGATTTCTCTGGAATTTTATGAAGACTGTGGCGAAGTGCGATCACCTTTTCTAATTCATCTTTTAATTCTGTTTCACTTTCTGTACTCATCTTTGTTCCTCCCATACTATGATGTCGACTGCTTATTTTTCACTTTCTAAGTAGCTCGCTCTCTCTCCACCAATAAATTTTAATCTGGTGCGGGCGCAGACTACATGGGCCTCACCGATGGATTTTGTCGCAATGCGAACCGGAACGGCGACTGGGCGAAGATGCATACCAATGAGTGTATCTCCAATATCAATTCCTGCATGAGCCTGTATCTGCTCTACTGCAACAGGTGTTTCCAGCTTTGCATAAACTGCTGTTGCAAATGATCCGCCTGCCTTTAGCTTTGGCACAACATTGACCATCGGAAGACGATATTCTTTTGCAGCTTTTTTCTCAATGATAATCGCGCGGTTTAAATGTTCACAGCACTGTGCTGCTAGATAAATCTTTTTTTCTCTGCAGCAGTCAAGTAACGTCTGTGCCACAGCTTCTCCAACCTCTGCACTTGAATAGGAGCCAATCTTATGGCTTGCAATCTCACTTGAGGAGCATCCAACTACTAAGATATCGCCCTCTTCCAATTTTGCCTGTTCCATCAGTTCATCAAATACTGCTTTTGTCTGCTCCTTAATCTCATCAATATGTGTGTATTTTTCTTCGGATATTCCATTCATAGTTATTGCCTGCCTTTCATCAGTGTCATTCCATATTTTTTCAAATCAATTTTTCCATCTTCGCTCATCACGCCTTCCGCTGCCAGACGTGATGCCTGAACACCTGGGCCGCCAAACACAAATTCACCTGCCAACTCACCTTTTGAATTGACAACACGATGACACGGTATGGTAGATGGATCTGGATTTTTGTGGAGTGCATTTCCAACGGCTCTTGCCATACGCGGATTTCCTGCCATTTGGGCAACCTGTCCGTATGTCGCCACCTTGCCTTTGGGAATCTTCTTTACAGCCTCGTAGATACGCTTTGTCGGGCTGTCTGTCACCATACGGTAGCTCTCGTCAATCATATTTCTAATGGCATCATCTGGCACTGTTCCATCTAAAATAATAGTACTCCAATGCTCCTTATTCAAATGATATCCTGCTGTTACGGACGCAAAGGCAGACCTCCAGTAGTCACGCCACTCGGGGTCTGCCTTTACATTTAAATTTATATAGCCATCTTTCTCATAAGTCCACAAGAAAACTTTTTTGCTGCTCTTAATCCGTACCAACTGCCAATTTGGATCATGAAACGGTGCATCCTGACATGTATCTGGATAAGACAGGCCAAACGCCAAAGCTTCTTCTCTCGTTGTCATATTCTTCACTCCAATCTTTCGCAAATTAAATCGCTTTGCTATTATTGGAATGATAACACACTTATGTTTACAAATCAAGCGCCCACTTCACTGCATAATACAATGCCCAATCTTGATCATTTGCCCATGGATCATAGTAATGTGCCTTTTTGCCATTTACTGTATCTGGATAGACCATCGCGCAGGATGCCATGCCATCTATAAAGAACAGATTCAGACAACCTCGAAGTGAAGCCTTTGCCTTATGCTCATATGATTTGTCTCCCGTAATCTGTGCGTAACTTGCAAATACATCACCGCTGAGTGTACTCCAATAATGTGGAAACGTATCGCCATAGCACTCATATTTTCCAAACCAATAACCGTCCCAATGACGAATCGCATTCTCAAACAAGTGATAATCGGCCTGTTTTCCATTAAACAGCTCCAAAAGTTTTAATTGTTTTCTTGCTTCTTCAAGATATTTTTGCTCCCCGCTTATCTGGTAGGCCTGCAGCAGACAACTTACCGCTGGTGCAACAATGCTCTGCTCATATTTTACCTCTGAAGTTGGATAATTGACGCTAGTCTGCGTAAGCTGATCAGCATGATTTAAAAATGCTTGTGTAAATGCTTCTGACTGTGCTTCAAATCCCGCCTCGTCAAGAAGTGTCTTTAATTCATACGCTTCAATTCCAATGGCATAGAAATGTTCACCACCTGAGCGATAATATCCCATCATTGTCTTATAGGCATTTAACAGATAACGCACGTCCTTCTTTAAACGATACAATGCAATCTGGAAATTTGCCACCCACGGATAATTATAGAGACGATGCCAGTCATTATTTCGATTGATATCGTTATATACCACACCAGTATTCTCATCATACAATTCGCGGTATACATATCTTTCGTACGCATTCAAGCTTTCCATGCACTTCGCATCTTCAGGATGACGCTTAAGATATTGTGCCATTATTATGCCCATTGCCAAACGCTCACGTCCTCCATTATGATCAGCTTTGTGACTATAATAAAGTGCATCCTCCTCGCTGTCATATATCAGATACGCACCGTCTAATGCACTGCCTTCTTTTTTATACTGCTGCTTTGTTGCAAGGAATTGACTTCTGCGCGTCAAAAGTATATCTACTGATGCACTGCAGTAAAAGAGAGCATGCGTATGCTTTTCTCCTGACCAAATATCAAAGCGATACTCTCCTTCTTTTTCTGCTGGATACTGATACCAGACAGAATAAGCAGGTTGTGAATATTTATCATTCGTCTCATCAATGCGAACATGTTTAACTTCTTTTTCATTGAATTTTACAAAAAGCTTCTGCGCCATTTCTTTATTTTTTGTCTGGACACAAAATTCAAAGTTTTCTCCCTGAATGCATGTCATCTGCTCTGCCTTCACAAGCAAGAATTCATCCTCATTTAAAAGTCTGTTGTAAAAATCATCCTTGCCCTGATGCCAAAAAAGCTTCCAACGAATCTCCTTCTTCTCACCTGGCTCAAATACACCAAGTTTTGGATAAAAGAGAAAATCACCGCGATCTTCGCTTCTAGCTGAAAAATCACGTTCCACACCATAGCCTATGATGCTTCCCTTTGTTAATACAAGTCCCAGATGTGGCGCTCTTCCTCCCTGGCGAAGTGCCATCACATAAGTAGCATTTTCGCCGATAAACAGATGTGCATTACAGCGCTTCTCAAGACCAACCTCTGCCTTTTCATAGCTGTCATTAAATGGCACATAGATATATGCATCCTTCTCCTTGATAAAAAGAGGTTCCCCTGATACATTTTCAAATGTGTAGCATTCCTCTAATTCTCCATTTTCCAAAACAGACAATGTTCTTGTAACATTCAATCCCATTGGAACTTTTACACTTCCCCAGCACTTTTCACCTTCAACCCAGTTCATCTGCGATGGGTCATCCTTATGGCTTAAAAACCATAAGCCTCGCTCATCATTTCCAATAATCGATTCACCTACACATCCAACTGTTGGCATATTCATTTTGTCTCTCCTCCATTCTCATCTTCTTACTTTTATTATTTCTCGCACACTTCAATGATGGTCTGTGCCTGACGCAGTCCATCTCCGAACGCATGCACACTTACTCTTCCTGGCTTGCAATAAAGCTCAAGCATTACGCTTGCACAGCCATGATACAGATGAACACTGTCTTCATGATATGGCTCATTGCTGCAAATATCACCATTATCAACGCCAACTATCTTCGCTGCTCCTTCTACTGCAAAGTGAACCTTGCCGCTCTCACGGAAACACGAATTGCCATTTTCATCCACAGCACGAACTGTCAGCAATAAGTGCTGTTTCTTCTCTGGTATACCCAAATTTACAGTACTTACGCATTCCTTATGATCACACTCCTGGTCAAATGCCAGTGCGACTGCCATACCTGGTGTCACCACTTCATGGCGGCAAGCCTCTTTGCCATTTTGATAACCAACGACCGTAACCGTTCCCGGTTGCCATGGCAAAAATCCTGTAATGATACCGTTTTTGCACTCAGATGGGCGCGGAATGAAAAACTGCTTTCCATTCAAGAACAAATGAACCTCATCACAATTTGACGCAATCATATACGGAATCAACGTCTTTCTGAATTGTGGGAAATGCCAATGATCTGCATAGATTGGACTGTCCCAATGCTCCTTTACTCCTTCATCGTCAAGGGAGTAATCCATAACAGAAAAATGAACAACAGGTTCTTCACTCCAGATGCTCTTTAACATATAAGCAACTGGACGATACTCATTGTTTGTGCGAATCGGTGCACCACTCCAACCCTTTGCAGGATACCCCATAGACTCGCCAAGATAATCATATCCTGTCCAGATAAAGCTTCCTATACAATAATCGTACTCAAAAGGAATTGCTGACGGAATCTGTTCTGTAAAGTTTTGCATTTGATCATAATGACCGCAAAAATATTCATATACCTCGGTTCCTAAAATCAACTTATTTGGAATCTGTTCATGAATCAACTCATACCACTGCTCCTGATAATTACATGAAATGATATCGACAATTTCTGCGATCTTTGCAATGCGGCTGACACGCTCCTTAGCATCGTAAATCTCTGTGTCGCTGACTTCGTCAACAAACTGCTGAATATCTTTGATCTTACTCAAATCAACATTGCTCTCCCTCTTAAAATGAGGATTCATTGCATATGTGATTGGACGCGATGAGTCGAGGCTGCGAACCTTATCGGACAGCTGTTTTAAAATCGCAAGCATAGAATCCTGTCCCTGATTTTCAACTTCATTTCCAACCCCCCATATCACGATGCAGGCGCGGTTACGGTCACGCTTTACCATTGCTTCAACATCTGATTCCCAGTTTTTGTCAAAGTAGCGTCCATACAGTCCGCCCTTCCATTTATCAAAACATTCCTCATATACATAAAAGCCCATCTCATCGCACAGATCAAGAAATTCCTCTGAGTAGGTGTGATGTGCTGCACGTATTGCATTGCAGCCAAGCTTCTTTAAATGAGTAAGACGCTCCCTCCAAATTTCTTTTGTCACAGCTGTTCCAAGGCAGCCTGCCTCTTGATGAAGACATACACCCTTTAACTTAGTCGAAACACCATTTACAAGTAGTCCTTTCTTTGTATCAAATATCACCTCTCTAAGACCTATTACAAGTGATACACTATCGCTTTCTGTAGAAACAGTCAAACGATAAAGATTCGTATTTTCTGCTGACCAAAGCTTTGCATCTTTAATATAGAAGGTAAGCATTCCATTCGCTCCCTCTGCAATGAAAACTTCATTTTCCAATGACTCATTCTCTTTATTTTGAATCAGACGTAAAATTCCCTGCACAGCACTGCTCTGTCCAGTCTCGACCTGAATGGCTGCAGTGAATTTTGCAGCACTCTCTGTTTCTTTTGAATCCTTTGCACATTCTGTTTCTGCGATTTTTTCTATTTTGCTATGTACTTGAATATTCCACAAATCAAGATGATTTTCTGGAACAATACGAAGTGTCACGTCGCGGTAAATTCCGCATCCGCTGTACCAGCGGTCTGCCGGTGAAACAGAATTATCCACACGCATCAACAGCTCATTGTCACCACTCTGCACAGCATCTGTAATATCCATCTTAAATGAACTGTAGCCATATTTGTGACTGCCAATTTTCATACCATTTACCCAAAGCACTGCGTTTTCATACACACCGCCAAAGTAAAGAAGATAACGTTTACCTTTATTCTTTTCCTCAATATTCAGAGTCTTCTTATACCAGCCAATTCCCCAGCGGTCACGAAAGCCCTGTGACATTCCATCTTCCATTACTTTATTAAATGGCCTGCTTACTGCCCAGTCATGTGGAAGGTCAACTTCTGCAAATTGCAAGTTTTCCAACTCTGTGCGAACATCTTCCCCTGACTGTTTTCTTTGTAATTCTTTTTTCTTTGCTGTCTTTGCATCAATTGGTGTGCATGGCAAAAGTGCAAACTGCCATCCACGATTGATTAGCTTTTCTTCTCTCATTATTCTGCATCTTCCCTTCTGTTATCTTAAAAGTTTAGCGACACATCCTCACATCGCTTAATTGAAATATGACCAGCAGTATCTGATTTTTCTTTTCCAAAACGAATATTAGAAAACTTAACATGCTTAATCTCATGTCCAATCTTATCAAAACCACATAGTTCAATTGCATCGCACTCATGCCATTTTGCTTCGTGATCCTGATAGATGCCAGTCAATCGAAGATTATCAAATGTACAGTCACTAAAATACGGCTGGTCTGGTCCTGCAATGCCGTCATCATTGTAGCCAACGCTGTGCATCAGAACACGTGGAAATACGCTGTCATATACATGAATTTCCTTTACATATCCGCCGCGCTTTGCTGTACCCTTGATCTCAAAACCACACAGCGCTGCCTCCATATCGCAGTCCCAGATTTTTACATCCTCTACACCGCCTGACATCTCACTTCCAATTGTAATGCCATGACCCATTGTACAGCGACAGTCAAACACACGAACTCCTTTTGTCGGAATGTTCACTTCATTTCCCTGTGGATTCTTGCCTGACTTGATAGAAACAGAATCGTCTCCTGTATTAAATACGCAGTCAAAGATTACACAATCCAAAGATGAATCCGGATCCCAGCCATCTCCATTCCAAATGCCATGAGAATAAAATGTACATCCATGTGTTACAACATGATCACAGTAGATCATATGAATATTCCAGCAGGCACCATCACGAAGTGTAACGCCTGCTAACTCTAAATTTTGGCAATTACTCATATTGATCAGTCTTGGGCGCACTCTCGCCGGAATTGTCTCAGGCTTTTCACACTCTTTAATTTTATCGCCAAGCGATGCCAGATAATCTTTCAAGTTTTCAGTCTCAGAGGCAATGATTCTCTCTGCCAACAGACGACCACCACTTGCTATCGTTCCTTTTCCTCGAATCGCCACATTTTTGCAGGCAAACTGGCTTTGATAATTGGCTCTGTTATTGCCAGTCTCATCAAGTGCTCCTAAATTTAGTAAACTACTGTAGCATTCCATCTCTGTTCCCTCAAAACGGCTCCAGATTCTAGGAAGATAGTCTTCTGGATTTGCTGTTCCCTGTAAGATGGCTCCTTTTTCTAAGTATAACTCCATATCGTTGTGAAGTCTTAGCGCACCCGTCATAAAAACACCAGCCGGAATATAGACGCAACCGCCCTCTGGGCAATCATCAATTGCTGACTGAATTGCCTTTGTATTTAAGGTCTCTCCATCATTTACTGCATTGTATGGCTCTTTTGTGATGTCGATGGTAATGGTTCTTTTTGCTGTATGAACTGTGATTGTCTGAGTTGTCTGCTGTTGTAACTCATAGAGTCCCTTTACCGTAATCTCATATGATGTGTCTACTTTCAAATCTGAGATTGTGTAGTGGGTCTTTTGGGTACTGCCAACTAACGTTTCTCCCAAAAACACTTGATACTGTGTTCCAAAGCACCCCTCTGGTCTCTCCCAATAAAGGGTAATCGAATCTGTCGCTGCCTCTGCGCGAAGATTAGAAAAATTTTCTTTCATGATAATAAAACCACCTTTCCCATTTTGTAATTCTTACACTTTAATTACTTCAACTAATTTCTGTTCTGATGCTCTTATTATATAGAAGAAATGCCGATATTTCTATGGACAAAATTTTTGATAGTGTGCAGTTTTAACCCAAATTCCAATCAGCTGTTTTCAATCTCATCTACAACAACAGGTACACAGACAAAGTTTCCCTCTGACTATGTACCTGTTAACTTGTTTATCCTATTTGTTCAATTTTTCTGCACTGTAACAGTCTTTTCCATTATTTACTCCTGTAAAGAATCTCTTACCTCTTTTGCAGCTGCCAAATCATCCAGTCTCCAATCAATGATATCCTGTGCTCCGAGATCTTCACAATCCTTTACCATCTGACTCCACAGCGATTCAAATTCCTCATCTGACTCTGCGTAAACCATCTTCCAGCTAGCATTCACTACCACATCACGAAGTGCATCAATTGTCAGCTTCATCATATCATCTGGAATAGATGTGAAATTCGTAATATAATCTAAATCACTTGTCAAATAATAATTTCCTATGTCCATCACCTGATCAGTATAATAATCGTATCCGCTAAATTCCTTCCACTGATTCCATTCTTCTGTATTGTACACAAGATCTAACAATTCTGACCAAGACTCAACTCCGATTCCTCTATTTTCTCCTTCTGGCCCAACATAAGACGTATAATAAGTGTTACCTTCAATCAGCCATGGTGTGCTCCAACGTGACAACACCTCTCCATTTGAAAGAGTTGTCTTTTGGTCTGTCTTGCCATAATTATCCAGATATTCCTGTTGAAGCTGACATACACCATTTTCGTCCAAATACCATACTGCATCACCTTCCGGTCCATTCATCACTTCAAAATAGGCATCTGCATCCGCTAACATATCAATAAACTGAATTGCGGCATCAATATTTTTACTCTTTGCATTTACAACAAGTAGATACTTGCCTCCATAAATAGAGTTCCAGCTCTCTTGGTAAATTTTCTGATTTTCCATATAAATTGGCTTATAGCGTGCATATCCCTGAGTTGTACCTGATGTCACCATTGCATGGCCATTATCTACCTTCGCTTTCTGTGTCTGTCTATCTGTACTGATGCTATCCGGATCAAGTAGTCCTCTTCTGTATGCCTGATTATACCACTTTAAACCTTCCTTATATTTGCTGTCATCATTTAAAATTGATTTATACTCTGCATTGATCATATCCGATTCCAGTAAATACTTTAATTCTGTAGGCTCATAGCCAAACCATTTCAAATACTCAGTGATATTGGCCCAATATTCCGTATCCGATCCTGCATTTAAATAGGTTCCTTGGTTCTGTATGCCATCCTCTCCTACTGGGTATGCCTTTAGCATTTCTTCCATCACATCTAAGAGCTGCCACTGATCTTTAATTTCTGGACACCCAATTCCATAATAATACTTCCAGTTTACTACTGTCATATTTTTTGTAATGCCATATTCCAGTGACTTTCCACCTACAAGTGTCGGCATTGCATAAAGAATTCCTGTTCCGTTGCTCTCAAATTTTCTGACAAAATTCATCGCCGTCTGCAGTTCTTCTTTTTCCATTACATGTGGCATCTGATCCAAATAATCTTCCAGATCTAATACCATGCCTGCCTCAATCATAATTTCCAAGTTGTCTCTTGTCACATACATCAAATCTGGCAGTTCTCCACTTGCCAAAATGGCATTTGTCTTCTCGTCTGAATATGTCCACACCTCTACAGCCAGACCTCTGTCCGCAAAAACATCCGCCTTATAGCCACCTACTAAACCACTCTGCAGATTTGCATCTGATGGATATAGCGTAACTGTCGTCACATCCTCTGCCGCCAATACAGGCTGTACTGCCACCGGAAGAAGTGTTCCTGTTAAAAGAGCTGCAGATGATACCAATGCTGCAAACTGCTTTTTGTTTCGTCTCGACTCATTTCTTTTTTTCATTGTAATCTCCACCTTTCTTTTTTTTCACAATCCCGGTTCGTTTTACGTTCTCCGGTTTTTCTTGCTGACTTTATTATAGTAAAATAAAACCGAAATGGATATATCTAAAACTTTTGATAATATCACAAATTCTTGTTTTTTACTTTTTTGACTGTAATTTTTCCTGCTTATCTGTTATCATTCTTATTATAAAATGAATTGTAAAATTTATAAAACACTTGCCAACAATGATTTTTAGGAGGATGTCTATGTACACAGTATTATTAGCAGATGACGAACTCTCTGTCATCGAATCATTAAAAAACGAAATTCCATGGGAAAATCTCGGTGTCAAAACAATCTATACAGCCACAGACGGACTTCAAGCATTGGAGATCATCCATAGCCATTCAATTGATCTTCTGATCACGGATATTCGCATGCCGCACATGGACGGTCTTGAACTTTTGTCGACACTCAGAAAAGAAAACTCTCAAATTCACTGTATTCTTCTTACTGCTTATGGTGAGTTTGAATATGCTAAGCAGGCATTTTCTCTAGGCGTAGAAAATTACTTACTTAAGCCTATGCAAACCCAAGAGCTCATGCAAAGTATTGAGAATGCACTGGAAAACTTATATGTAAACAGAAAAAACCAAGCTGAATTGTTTCGTGAAAACATTCTCAGGCGTTGGATCTATGGCAACATTTCCTCAGATGAACTCGGTGAAAAAACGATCTATCTGGATATCAATATTTATCAAAAAGAATACTGTATTCTCGCCATCAAGAAAACAGATCGTTCTTTTGTTGTTCATACGCTAACGGATGCGATTCTAAAACCGCTATCTAATCAGCTTGAATACTGTGACGTTTGGGATAACAACGGTCACTATCTGATCTTAATCGGCTCACGAAAACTTCCTATTGATTCCATCTGCGATCAGATTTATGAGGTTGTCCGTTCTTTTGATGAGAACCATCTTCCCCGTATTGCCCTAGGTTCTATTATAAATGATCGCATGAATTTACATACCAGCTATGAAAAAGCCTGCACACTTGTCGATCAATCTAACTCTCCGGAAATTCCATTTCGAATTTTGACTGCAACTAGCGAACAGACTAATATTCCTCAACAAAGTATTACGATTGATGTAGACTCGTTAAGTCCGATTGTCTCTCGTGCAATCCATTACATTGAAAATCATTATGCAGAAGGTGTGTCTCTAAAAGAATTTTGCGCTGCAAAAAATCTAAATGCTGCTTACGTCGGATATTTGTTTAAGAAAGAGACCGGGACTTT
>CAUCWU010000043.1 GCA_958446555.1 uncultured Lachnospiraceae bacterium
TTACCATCGAATGCATATGCTTATATGGTTTCTCCTCTGAGAAAACAGAAACTTATTCTCCTATTACCTGTCCGATCCTATTGCCTGAAAAATGCATCACCCAGTCTGCTTTTTTTCCTTCTGGTATTCCATTTACAAAAAATACCTCTGCAAACCATTCTGGTGCCCAAATAATTGCTCGTTTCATTGAAACGGTTTGATATGCAGTTTCATCCCACTGGACAATTGTAAAACTATCTGGCATTTGATATGGCAACGTCCAATCAGCTTTTGCTTCCAAATAAACAATGCCATCTTTTTCTTCGAATTTCGTAAGCATACCGTTTACCGGAGCTTGATTCTTTCCGTCTATATTAACAGTATTATGCGAACCGGTATTTTTGTAATAATCATAGTGCATCAGCGCACCATAGCCGGTTGTTCCCAAATCCGGTGAAATTCGCTTTCCAAACGCCTCATAGCTAATATCAAGTCGATCATAGTGATCATGCTCACCACCATAGCAATCATGTTTCAATAAAAGGTAACGCTGATTATTTCCTCGAAGAATCGAATTTCCACTCCCCTTTTCAATATGATTTTCTGTTGGCTCAATATTACATTCTGGAAGCTCGTCAACTCCGTAAATAAATGCCTCTAGATTATTACGCTCCTCGTTTTTATATAATTCGCGCAATACATACAAAAGCTTCTCTCCACCAATCTCACGATAGGCAAATTCATACAGATAATAAATTGACGATGTATGACCATAATTTGTATCATTTAACATCGGCACGCGAAATTCTGGCTCTAAATAGTAGAACAATAGCTCCATCATTGCTTTGTAGTTCGGATGATGAATATGGCTGTGCGGCGTATGGAGTGCAAATTTTTCATAGGCAAAAAAACTGGTCAACGCATAAAAGTGATACCCAAATGCTCCTTCAAACCACATATGATTGGAAAGCATACCATGCTCTAACTGATATAATAATCCGTATTTCTCATAAACAGCAGTCTGAATAAAATCTTGTTTATTGAAAATAAGTCCAATAATCGCAATTGCTGAATTAATAATGACTTCGTGATTGTGTAGCTGCATGTGGCGATGAACCAATAGAAACTCGGCACCTGGAAGTAGCAATCCATCTCTTATTTTTTCTTTTTCTTTTTGTGTCATACACTCCTCAAGAAGATCGTAAGTCAGAGCAAATCCCCTCAAAAAGTTCGCTTCGTCAAGTGTCTGTGCCCCTACTTTTCCCGGTCCATTATAGGGAATATCTCCATGTACTTCATAGTCCCTATAATACGATGCATACGCAAGCATCATATCAATTGCCTTTCTTGCACAATCTTTTCTCTCTGCAATTTGATACAAAAGTGCCATCCGAAATGCAGCATCATAATTTTTCATGCTGACAATCCACCACCAACTCTCATCATATGGACTTCCCTTCCATATTTTTCTGCAAGAAGGACAACGATGTGCCTTCGGGCTGTGACGATTAAAATCAAGTCGAATTGAGCAATCCGGACAGTAATAATAAAGCGACCAGTTTCCAATTCCTGTTTTGGGAATTAACAGTGGCTCTTCTAATATTTCTTTCACCTCTTCCTCCAGGCGCTTGATCGCCTGTGGGCATTTGATTTTCTTTTTTCTTAAATGTTGAATTTCTTCCTCTGTAAACTGTATCATGCCATCATTCCTCCACAATTTTTTTATATTCTGTTGGCGTGCAGCCGTAAAATTTCTTAAAACTACTGGCAAAATATCGCTGATATTCTGCCAATAATTCCTTCATATCTGCTAAGCTTCCATATCGCAGTCTCCGCTCTATAAATTCCCGTGTCAGCTGATATTCATTTTCTACTCCCGCCTTTTCCAAATCATTTTGCATATCATAAATCAGTTCTGCCATTGATGCGCAGATATAGTCATTTTTCTTATCTGCCAATGCTGCATAGCTTTTGATCAATCCATTCAAATTAGAAAGTGCTTCCTGCTTTTGTCCAGTCTGCACACTTAACCGAATCTGATTTTTCCAAAAACGAATTTGATTTTTTGTCTCGCTCTCAAGATGAGATGGTTGAACATTTTTTGTTTCTTTTTTATCAATCGCCTGCTGATAATTATCCGTATACAGCTGATAATTGACTTCAATATTATCCGTGTTGGTCGCATTATATTCATCAACCTTTTTCTGCACATACTCTGCATCATGGCGATCCTTCGACCAAATATTGATAATCGTTTTTTCTTCATCTGCCATTGCTGGCTGTGACATCGTTGTCAGTGATGCCGCTGCCATCATACTGGCAGTCACGATTGCGCTCATTCGTCTTCCTTTCATTTTGTCACCTCCGTTTTTTTATTGTAATTTTATTATATAATTTTTGTAACAAAAAAAGAATCGAATATTCGACACTGACATGTTGAATATTTGATTCTATTTTATATTGATTGATAAGTTTTCAAACACTTCTATACATACAAAACCGATGCCATTGTTTCCTGTTTTCTTATCTTTTTTTCCTTTTTTACAAAAAATAAGCGGGCATCTTTTTCGTTCTTCGATGCCCGCTTTTAAACTATTTCATCCATTGGACTATACCTCTTTTGGCTTTCTTGGTTCTTTTAATTTGTTCTTTTTAATCTCTCTTTTCTCGTTCTTCTTTGTCTTCTTTTTTCTTCTCTGTTTCTTTTGTAAGCTGTTGACTTGTTTCCATCTATTTGTTTTATTTCACGATCTTCTATGAAATCTTTATGTCATCGGCTTTTAACCGTTTTCTTATAAAAACTTACTTTATTTCATATCATCTATCATGAACACTTCGCTACAAACCTCTATGAGACTTGAAAAACTTTTGTCTATCCGATCTTTTTTATTTAATCATGCCTGTCAGCTTTTTTATGCCATTGGACTGTACCCCGCTTCATACATTTTCTATCTTTTTGTGTATCTTCTGCCTGTGTACTTTGTACGTTCTTATTGGTTATTCTTACTATGCCATCGGACTGTACCTCTTTCCAATTGTTTTGCCTGATTGCTTTGATTTTATTTCTTTACTTAACGTCCCATCGGTCCGTACCTCGTTTCAATAAATCTATCTTTCGTCAACTTTTTGATCTTTTTATTAGATCTTGCTTACTGTCCCATTGGACTGTACCTCCTTTTCTTAGATTTCTTTGTAAGATTTTCTTCGTTATCTTACTTGTTTTGTTTTTCTTTGTTTGTGTCTTCATTATAGCTTGGCTTCTTCTTTTTGTCAAGCACTTTTTTAAAATTATTTTAAATTATTTTTATCTTATTTTTTCATTTTGAAAATTATCAGAATATTTTATCAATTCTACTTTTGAGGTAAAAAAGAGGACAGACTCACTCTTAAGTCCATCCTCTATCTTATCACAGCTTTACAACCTGATGCCCAGCCGCTTTAAGCAGTCGATTCATAACAGCAAAACCACAGCCGCTTGCGTCGAAGCTTTCAGAGTAGATGAAATCAACATGTTCCTCATCAAACTCGCGAAGCGCACGAAACAGATTGTGAGCGACACTGTCCATCGATGCACGGCTTCCAACAGAAAGAATCACGTCTGCCTGATAGGAATCTTTTGACTCATCTGTTGCCATCACACCAACTCGCATTCCCTGCTCTTTTTTCTTTTTTGTCTCTTCGTTAATATAATTTATCACCTGCTCTTTTGTGCCTTCGACTAAAACCATCGATGCCTTCGGTGCATAATGACGATATTTCATACCTGGTGCCTTCGGGTGCACATCTTTTCCAACCTGACGATAGACAGCAGCATCCGTCTCGACCGATCCGAGAACCTCTTCTAGCATTTCTGGTGTGACAAAGCCTGGGCGAAGTAACATCGGTGTCTCTCCTGTCAAATCAATAATTGTCGATTCGACACCGATTCCAACATCACCTCCGTCAATAATCATCTCAATTCGTCCATCCATATCTTCGATTACATGGCTGGCACTTGTCGGGCTTGGTCGACCGGAAAGGTTTGCGCTTGGTGCAGCAATTGGAAGTTTACATACCTGCAGCAGTCTTCTTGCAACCGGGTGAGACGGCATACGAATTGCAACCGTATCAAGTCCTCCTGTTGTCTCATACGGAATCTCATCGGCCTTCGGCAAAATCATCGTAAGCGGTCCTGGCCAGAAGGCATCGGCAAGTGCCTTTGCGCGAGCCATAATTTTTTCATTGTCTGTCTTGACAAGCGGGTACAGCTGCTCCATATCTGCAATGTGTAAGATCAGTGGATTGTCAGATGGGCGTCCCTTTGCCGCGTAGATCTTCTTTGATGCCTCTTTGTTTAATCCATTTCCGCCAAGTCCATAGACAGTCTCAGTTGGGAAGCCTACAAGGCCACCTTCTGCCCACACGCTTGCTGCCTCTTTTGCAGTCTGCTCTATATTTTCTTTTGTTACTTGTATAATCTTTGTTTCCATTGTGTTTTTGGTCCTTTTATAAATTCTAGTACGACCCTATCTTAGCACACTCAGATTTCCTTCGCAAGAGGAAAGGTATTGCAAGATTCCCTCTGCAACCGCCTCTGCAATTCTTTTTTGATACTCTGGTGTTGATAAAAGCTTTGCCTCCTCCCAGTTACTTAAAAAACCACACTCGCAGATCACAAGCGGCATTGGAGAATGCACGAGCAGATAATATTCTCCGTTTGGCTTAATTGTTCTGGTGTTATCTTCTCCAATCACAAGATCAAAAGCTGACTGAATGCTTTCAGCCAGCTTTTTTCCCTCTGTCGAATCTTTATAATAAAATACCTGTGGTCCTTTTACCGATTCCTGTGTGTAACTATTTTGATGAATGCTCACAGCAATATCCGCATTGCAGTCAATCATCGTCTGGATTCTTTTTTTCATGTCAGATAGCTTTTTATTGCTATCAGTTGGCTGATACAAAGGACTGTCATCCTCTCTTGTCATAACCACACAAATGCCCTCTCTTTCGAGTGCTTCCTTTGTATACTTAGCAATCTCAAGATTGATATCCTTTTCTAACACCTGATTGATTCCCACCTTACCGGAATCATCTGCTCCATGTCCAGCGTCAAGAAGAACCGTCACTGACGCTTCAGGCACGGCCGACACTGGCTGAATTTTTTCTTGTGTTACCGCAGGCATTAGGTAGGCAAGAGAAAGAATTGCAAGCATCATAAAAAACTGAGGCATTCCTTTTTTCATGTAGCTCTCACTTTTTATAGAGTTCTCTCATTATTACTATTCCGTATATTTTCGTATAATGCTCCAGGTTTCCTTATTTTCCATATTTAATTTAAAGAATGCAACACCACCTGGTTCATAGGAGCATGCTGCCTGCATCTTTAGATCCATCGAATTTTCATCTTCAACCCACAGCCGATACCAAGAACCATTCTCCTCGTACTCCGTATAGAACTGTCCAACATCGTCAAGCCATGTCAGACTTAAATCATGCTCACGGATAATTGTGTCCTCGCCTTCCATACTAACTCCCTTACTGCTAAGCAAGTACTTACTATTTTTTGAATCCAGTGTTCCACTGCTGTTATCAACGAACACTTGCGAATTATCGGTCTTATCTGCCTCGCTGTCAGCTGGTGTCTCGCACCAAAGTCTGCTGTAAAATGGAAGACCAACAATTACTTTCTCCTTTGGTACCTCAGCGATTGTGCGCTCTGCCGACTGTTTTACAAAGGAAATCGAGGATGTTGTTCCCGCTTCCTCACCTTTTACATAATGCTCATCGTATGCCATTACGACTACATAATCAACCACTTTACCCTGTTGGGTTCTGTCATAAAATGCGGTGTGCGGCATCGGTGAATAGTTATCTACAGAAAGCACCAATTTTTCTTTTCGGCAGGCTGCTGAAAGCTCTCTGATAAACTGTATGTAAGAAGGTCCGACATCGGATTTAATCGTCTCTACATCCACATTGATTCCATCTGCTCCGAGTTCTTTTATCGCATCAATAACTGCTGTAATTAAAGTCTTTCTATGCGAGGTTGTTCCAAATACTTGAAGACCATCAGTTGAAATATTGATATCGTCAAGCATAACCCATACCTGAAGACCAGCCTTATGTGCCTTTGTCACATACTTTTTCTCACCAAGATTTTGAATGTTTCCATCGTTGTCCTTGATTGTAAACCAGGTCGGACAAATCACATTCATTCCCTTAGCTGTATCCAGTATATCATCTAGCTGATTGTACCCGGATTCTGAAAAGACCTGATGCCAGCCCATCACAACCATGCCATCCATCGTGATATTCGTATATTCCGGAAGTGCTCTTCCATCTGGAACAGACTTTGCTTCCTCAGTAATTTCGCCAAGTGACTTGTTCGGCACATATCCAGTCAAACCTGTCTCACTCTGTACATGACTCCATGAAGATCCCTGCTCCAAAATGGTGAGAGACTCGCCTGCTGTAAGCGATGCGACAATCGCATTTTTGATGCCTGCCTGTATGCGCATCTGTGTATTTTGCGACAGCTGAGTGTGCGGCTGTTCGCTCCAATCATTAAATACCCATATCGACTTCATCGTATCATCAACTGTGTAATAGGAATAATCCATCAGCTGCAAATAGTCAAGTGCGACGCACAGCCCACCATCTTTAAAATAACACGGCTGGTAGGAAAGTGTATATTTAATTCCGTCAGAATCTGTATAGTAGCTTTCCCCTGGTGTCGCTGAATAGGTCTGTAGTGGTCCCGTATATAAGAGAGCCAGTCCATCATAATAAAATGCATCGCAGATCTGATAGTACATCGTTGAAAAGGAGAGATACCATACACCATTTTCCTGAAATGGTGCACCCTCCACAATCTCGGAATTGACAATCAATCCGTACTGATTGTCATCTTCAATGCCAAAATATTCTTTATGGCTTACCTTACTTTTAGACGGAATCAGAAGATAGACGCCAGCACCAATGATGGCTACTAAAATCAAAAGTAAAAACAAAAGTGCAGGCTTTCCTCTTCTCTTTTTCTTTTTGGAGGATTTGGCAGGTACTTTCTTTTTCGCTGTTTCTTTACTGATCTGTGTCTTTTTCTCATTCTTAGAACTGCTATTCTCAGAATGATTCTTTTCTTTATTATCTTTTTTTAAAACTTCTCCTTCAGAAGTTTTCTTTTCTAGATTTTGTTTTTCTAGATTTTGCTTCTCCTGATTTTCTTTCTCAGGATTTTTTTCATCACCCATAAGCTTTTTCCTTTTGTGTTTTGGTTATCAGTGGCAAAGGCAGATAGACTATCGGTGCAGCAGCTGCCTGCTTTTAATTCCTATCTGCCTCATTTTTTCTTTTGTCATTTCAACATGGCTTACGTTCTCTTTTGTCTGCTGAATTTGGAAAACACGCCAGAAAACTGCCTCTCTCATCCGGCTTTTTCCGATGTGTGCGGTTCCAATACGAACCTGTGTGATGTAATGCATATACCGTGTTCGCACTGCTGCGCTAGCCTCTTGCCTACTCGCCTCCCGTCTTCGGGTCCTGTCGCTATGCCAGCTTATGCGCTCCATTTTTTCAGCAAACAGCAGGTTCTGCAACACCTGCCGTTACTGTTAACTTATACTAAAATTCGAAATAAATCAATGCTGTTCACGCTTTTTTAAGAAAAAAATGCATATTGTAAACATTTCTTAAATAATACTACAAAATGTGCGGTTTTGTGACCGGAAAATGGACTAGGTTATCAATTAACCATGCTATTATTTTCTAAACTTTCCTCTTTACGCAATCTGTTTTTGCGGTTATACTAATAAATACTAAGATCAAAAACAAAAAGCCAATTTGCTTTATTCAATAAGGATTTTTGAGCTTAGAATCCCATATTAAATAGTAGGGAAACCTTTTCGCTTCTCTCGCAATCGCGATTGAAGTCGTTCACTTAATTTTAATGCTAGAAAGGATGTGAGTGAATGCGCATTGAAAAAATAAGCGATAAGCAGATCCGCTGTACACTAACCCAAACTGATCTGCAAAACCATCATATAAACATTGGAGAGCTTGCCTACGGTTCTGAGAAGGCACGCTCCCTATTTCAGGAAATGCTGTCTCAGGCATCCCGCCAATTTAATTTTCATGCAGAGAATATTCCGCTAATGATTGAGGCCGTTCCTATGACTGGTGACAGTCTTGTTCTTCTCATCACAAAGGTGGAAGATCCAGACGAGATTGACACCCGCTTTTCCAAATTTTCACCGTCCATCGACGATGATGATTTCTCAAACGACTTTCTGGATATTGAATCTACCTTCAGCGATACAAAGGCCGACGAAGTCCTTGAGGAGTTTAATCGCCTCTGCGAAGATCAAGCACTCATTGATGATGAGCTGATTTCACCTACCATCACCGAGCCTGATTTCTTCAGAATCTATGCTTTTTCCTCAATTGATGAGGTTTGCAATGCTGCACGCGCACTGAAGGATGCCTACGATGCCGACAACTCTCTTTATAAAGATCCGGCGCATAACCGCTACTATCTGGTTCTTCATAAAGGTAGCCACTCTCCTCAGACCTTCAATAAGATATGCAATATCTTGTCAGAATATGCAGAGAGTATTCACAGCAATGCTGCCACTGAGAGTTACTACAAGGAGCACTTTACACTGATTCTTGCAAATCACGCGCTTCAATCTTTAAAACAGTTGTAATCTAAAATCCCGAATTTTGTATTGGCACAAAGCCCTTGCAAAATTCGGGATTTCTGTTATACTGATTATGTGCGCCCTTTTTGCGCACCTGTGCAATACCGTATAAATTTGGAGGATTATTATGACATTACTTGAGCAGTGGAGAGGCAGTGCCTACAGCGAGAACATGACTCAGGAACAGTACAATCAGTTCTGGAATCATTATTTTGTAATTGAGAAGGGATTCTATGAGTCTCTTTTAGCAGATGACGAGGTTGTTACCGGAACAATCCCGCAGTTAGCTGAAAAGTACGGCATCGATAAGATGATCATGGTTGGTATCTTAGATGGTATCAATGACAGCTTAAAGCAGCCAAACCCAATCGAAACTATGGATGAGACAACTGAGCTCTCCTTAGACTATGACAAGGAAAAGCTGTACTACAACATGGTTGGTGCAAAGGCCGAGTGGCTTTACACACTTCCACAGTGGGATGCTCTTCTTACTCCAGAGCGCCGCAAGGAGCTTTACAAGGAGCAGAAGTCTTCCACTACTATCGTAAAGGAAAAGAAGATCGGACGTAACGATCCGTGTCCTTGCGGAAGTGGCAAGAAGTATAAGTACTGCTGCGGAAGAAACAAATAATCAATCCATAAAAACATAATGAAAGAATTATTAAAAGACACTTGCCTAGGACATTTCCTTTGACAAGTGTCTTTTTTACGCTTATAATAGCCTCATACGCGCCGCCGCTGCGGCAGAAAGGCAGGTTTCTATTATGAACGCAATGATGAAACAAGCAGCTTCCTTTTCGGAATCGATGATCCCACAGTGTCTGGAAAATGCCGCAATGGACCCCGCACTTTTTGATACCTATGGTGTCAAGCGCGGACTTCGCGACAAAGCAGGAAATGGTGTTGTCGCCGGACTCACCAATATATCTGATGTTTCCGCCTACTGGTTTGACGAACAGGGCAACAAGCATCCTCAAGAGGGAAAGCTTTCCTACCGCGGCTACGATATCAATGATCTTGTCAACGGCTTCGTGCGCGATCAGCGCTTTGGCTTTGAAGAGACAACCTATCTTCTTTTGTTCTCCAAGCTTCCAGATGAAAAAGAACTGGCTGAATTTACCGATCTTCTCGCTTCTCTTCGCAGACTCCCAACCAATTTTGTGCGTGATGTCATCATGAAGGCATCCGGCAAAGATATCATGAATTCCATGACTCGAAGTGTCTTAACGCTTGGAAGCTATGACGATACCTTAAATGATACCAGCCTTTCCAATGTGCTTCGCCAGTGCCTAATGTTAATCAGCGAATTTCCAATGTTGGCTGTCTATGGCTACCGCGCTTATTCCCATTATGAGCGAAATAAGAGTCTTTACATCCACAGACCAGACATGTCTTTGTCTACTGCTGAAAACATTCTTCGTATGCTTCGCCCAGACAAGAAATTCACAAAATTAGAGGCATTGGTTCTCGACATTGCCCTTGTTCTTCATATGGAGCACGGCGGTGGAAACAACTCAACCTTCACAACTCGTGTTGTCACCTCATCTGGATCTGACACTTATTCCGTTATGGCTGCTGCTCTCTGCTCATTAAAGGGACCAAAGCACGGCGGTGCCAATATTAAGGTTCAGCAGATGATGAAGGATCTAAAGAAAAATGTAAAAGATACCTCTGATATTGATGAAATTGTCTTCTATCTGAATCAATTATTAAACAAAGAAGCCTTTGATAAGAAGGGACTCATCTATGGTATGGGTCATGCCGTCTACTCAGTCTCCGATCCGAGAGCTCAAATCTTTAAAGGTTTTGTCAAAAAGCTTGCCGATGAAAAGGGACTGACTGACGATTTCCAGCTCTACTCCAATGTAGAACAGTTAGCAGTTGATTTGATCTCAAAGCGTCGCACCATCTATAAGGGTGTCTGCGCAAACGTCGATTTCTACAGTGGGTTTGTTTACAGCATGCTCGGCATCCCGGAAGAGCTTTTCACACCACTTTTTGCAATGGCTCGTATCGTCGGTTGGAGTGCTCACCGCATGGAAGAGCTAATCACCGGAGATAAAATTATTCGTCCGGCTTATAAACCACTCGGCACACAAAAAGAATATATAGAATTACATGATAGACCGTAAAATAGTTTACCGCCCACGAGCAATCGTAGGCGGTGTTTTTTAATAACTTGATTTTTTATTTAAAAAATAATTGAAAAGAGATTAAAAAAATTACAGGGAATCCAATACACCAAAAAGTAAATTGGCTTCAAGCGAAGATACCAAGCATCAACTTGGCCGCGGAGCCGAAGGCGACCAAAGGCTTGATGCTTGAGGATCGAGTGAGAAGCCTCGTACACTTCCGGGTAGATAATTATAAACTTTTGGCTAACCACA
Source organism: uncultured Lachnospiraceae bacterium (assembly GCA_958446555.1). Lineage (GTDB taxonomy): Bacteria > Bacillota > Clostridia > Lachnospirales > Lachnospiraceae > Anthropogastromicrobium. The sequence continues at coordinate 11,042 of CAUCWU010000043.1, forward strand.
ACCTTCCGGGAGGTCACTCCCCCCTTAAAGCTCTCCAATCACTTCATCTAGCACTTCAAAGTATTTCTCAAATGTTTTTCTGCAACACATTGGATCATGAATCACGATTCCCTCTGCGCGAAGTCCAACCAGACTAAATCCCATCGCCATACGGTGATCATCGTAGGTCTGAATGGTAGCTGGCTTTGGACTACCCGGCCAAATGGTGATACTGTCTTCC
>CAUCWU010000044.1 GCA_958446555.1 uncultured Lachnospiraceae bacterium
TTGCTTCAGGTTTCGATTTATTTTTCATTCTCCAACTCATCCGTCAGACGGCAGATCTCATCAATGATGCCACCGATGGTTTCAATTGTATCAAGAAGTGGCGCATCGGTTGTGATATCAACCTTTGCAAGAGCAGCCAACTCAACTGGAGTTAGTGTACTTCCGGCAGCCAGTACCTTCTTCCAATCGTCAACAGCCACCTGACCTTCCTTTTCGATTCGCTTGCAAACCTCAGTTGCAACTGTCAGTCCAGCACTGTAGGTATAAGAATAGAGTCCCATATAGTAGTGAGGCTGGCGCATCCAAGTCAGCTCTGCACCATCACAGATTTCTACATCCTCGCCCCAGAAATCCTGAAGTGTCTTTTTCATAATTTTACTCAGTGTGTCAGCTTGAACACTGCCACCGTTGTCGATGATGCGGTAAACTTCACGCTGATAAGCAGCCTCCATCAGATGGGTGACAAAATTGTGGTAGTAGGTGTTGCTGATCTGGCAGGATAAAACCCAGCGACGGAAACGCTTGTCATCGCTTGTCTTTAACAGATAATGAGCTAGTAAAAGCTCATTCATTGTGGACGGAGCTTCAACAAAGTAAGAGGAAACCTCAGTGTCAAAAATTGACTGAGTACTGTTACACAGACGGAAATGTCCGGCATGGCCAAGCTCATGGGCAAGAGTGAAGACGTCAGCCATTCGCTCATTCCAGCTTAACAAAATGAAAGAACCTTTTCCATAAGGACTTGCGCAGAAGCCTCCGGTTGTCTTTCCCTGATTCTTTGCAAAATCCACCCATCTGTCACGGTAAGCCTCGCGAACCATCTCGACATACTCAGGTCCAAGAATAGAAAGACCTTTTTCGATGTATTCTTTTGAACCCTCAATGGTCACCTTTGGATCATACTCTGGATCAACAGAGATCTTCAAATCGGCAAAGGTCATGCGATCTAGCTTGTGGATTCTCTTTAAGAGACGTGCATATTTTCTCATATGAACCGAAAGCTTTGTTGTGATCAGGTCAATTTGTCGATCATACAGTTCACGACTTACTTTCTGATCAAATAAAAGACTGTCAAATACACTGTCAAAGCCGCGCAGGGTTGCTAATGTCTTTTCTGTTTGAACCTGTGCATTGTAGGCTGCAGCAGTTGTGTTTTCATATTGAGAAAGCTTTTGGCTAAAAGAAGCAAATGCACTGCGGCGAACTTCAGTGTCAGCCTCATACTCATAGTCATCCTCAAACAGAGAATAGCCGAGTGGATACTCCTTGCCATGAACATGGAAAGAGTCAAATTTCATATCGGCAAGCTTTGTCATATTGTAAATCTGGTAGGGGGTATTTAGCGTCTGAGAGAGGGCAGAGAGTGCGCGCTCGGTCTCTGGATGCAATTGATGTGGCTTACGGCGAAGAATATCCTCCAAGTAAATGCGGCTGCCGCCAGCAATCTCGATCGCTGCTTTCAACGTTTCCTCATTCTGTTCAGTGATCTCACCTTTAATAAAGCTTAGACGGCTGTTGATGTCGGAGATTACATTCATCACGCGGTCATTTCGCTCCTGATTGTGGCTGTCATAATAATCAACCGATACGGCAAGATCGGTATAGTTGCCAGTAAGCGTCATCAGACGAGTCATTTCCTGAAGATCATTCAAACAGTCGCAGATCACCTGAGGAGTGGTCAGTTTCCCTTTAAAACGCTCCTCCATGGAAGAGCAGAGTGACTTCATTTTTTCAACATCCTCGTACATGGCTTCTTCAGTCGGGTAGATCAGAGAAAGATCCCAGGTCAGCTCGACTGGGACTTCATTTCGCATCGCTAATTTCATAATAAGTGCCTTTCTTTTGTTTGTGTAAATTTCCAGATATTACCTATGAAATGCTCAATTATAAGAAAATTTAGCATTTCCAGATAGATTCAGTATACCCGTTTCAGCACCACTTGACAAGGGGAAGAAAGTATGATAATATTTTGACAAGCAGATAAAGGGGAGTAGCGAAACACCCAGTAGTTTTCTATTTGGGTTGGGTTTGAAACCGTCAGCCGATGCGATAAGCATCCGTATCAAATGAGAAAGCGAGACTTTTATTGCGGTGTGTGCCGTGGTAGAGGTCTCTTTTTTATTATCCTGCTGCGACACACGGAAAGGAGAAGCATGAGTGATTTCATGATGGAAAGAGAGATTCAAGAAGCTCTCACAGCAGGGGAAAATGCCCTGCAAAGCCTGTATGCAGCAAGTGAGCAGCTAGACAGTGCAAGAAACTGGGGAATTGTCGATTTATTGGGAGGCGGATTTTTTACCGATTTGATTAAGCATTCCAAGATGGGAAAAGCAGAGGAGTATCTTTCGCAGGCAAGATATTATCTTCGACAGTTCCAAAAAGAATTGCGTGATGTCGCAGCAGATGATACAATACAGTTACAGACGGGTGATTTTTTAGGCTTTGCAGATTTCTTTTTTGACGGAGTGGTAGCCGACTATCTGGTCCAGTCAAGGATCAATGAGACAAGAAGAAAAGTAGCCGAGGCAATCAGAAGAGTCGAAGAACTTACAGCAAAGTTGCGTGCAAAATATAGTTACTTAAACTAAGACAAAATCACCGGATCGGACACATCAGTTGGGCACAGTAGCAAAAAGGATTCTAGAAAGAGAGGGAAAGTATGAACACAGTATTAGCAGTAGCACAGCAAACATCATTTTTGGACGTTGTAGGTCTTCCAGTTATTATCGCGATTATCGCAATCATCGCAGTGCTTGCAATTTTAGCCAGCGGTTATGTAAAGGCACCGCCGGATCAAGCCTACATAATTTCCGGTTTAAAGAAGGAAAGCAAAATTTTGATTGGTCGCGCCGGCATTAAAATTCCGTTTTTGGAGAGAATGGATAAGCTGTATCTTGGACAGATGACAGTTGATATCAAAACGGAACAGTCAGTTCCAACCAATGATTTCATTAACGTGAACGTAGATGCCGTCGCAAAGGTGCGTATCAATCCAACGACAGATGGAATTAAGCTTGCAGCAAAGAACTTCTTAAACAAAAAGCCAGGCGATATCGCACTTGATCTTCAGGATTCCCTTCAGGGTAATATGCGTGAAATCATCGGTACATTGTCGTTAAAAGTAATTAATACTGACAGAGACTCATTCTCCGATCAGGTTATGATGAAGGCGTCAAAGGATATGGATAAGCTTGGAATTGAGATCCTTTCATGCAACATCCAGAATGTAACAGACGAAAACGGTTTGATCAAGGATCTTGGTGCTGACAACACATCACTCATTAAGAAAAATGCAGCCATAGCTAAGGCACAGGCCGACAGAGATATAGCTATCGCTCAGGCTGAGGCAGATAAGGCGGCAAATGAGGCGAGAGTTCTTTCTGATACGCAGATTGCACAGAAAAACAATGAGTTAGAGATTCGCAGGGCAGAACTTAAGATCATATCCGATAATAAAAAGGCAGAGGCAGATGCAGCTTACAAGATTCAGGCTCAGTCCCAGCAAAAGAGTATTGAGACCGAGACTGTAAATGCGCAGATTGCAAGGGCAGAGAGAGATGCCGAGTTAAAAAAGCAGGAAGTTGAGATTGCAAGACAGCGTCTTGACGCAGAGATCCGTGCAAAGGCAGATGCTGATCGTTACCGCGAAGAGCAGCAGGCTCAGGCAGAGCTGTTCAAGCGCCAAAAAGAGGCAGAAGCAAAGAAATTTGAGCAGCAGCAGGAAGCTGAGGCAAAGAAAGCAATGGCAGAGGCTGTTCGATTTGCAAGAGAGCAGGAGGCAGAGGGTATCCGTGCCACTGGTCTTGCAGAGGCAGAAGCGATTCGAGCAAAGGCAACAGCAGAGGCAGAAGGTATCGATAAGAAGGCAGAGGCAATGAAGAAATACGGAGAGGCAGCGATCATCGAGATGATCATGCAGGCACTTCCAGAAATTGCCAAAAATGTTGCCGAGCCACTTTCTAAGGTGGATAAGATCACGATGTACGGTGAGGGCAACAGTGCAAAGATGCTTCAGGATATCATAAACGGTACAACCCAGGTGACAGAGGGCTTAGCCCAGGGTATGGGAATCGATGTAAAGGCACTCTTATCCGGAATTGTGGGCGGAAAGATTGCAGCGAATACATCTGACAATACTGATTCTGAAGAAGAATAATGAAGTATCCACATCGATGAGGCGCGTAACTTTTTGGGGTCAGTTCACGATAAACGCTAGTTTATCCGTGTCTGACCCCAGTTTCAAGTTTCCTTGACGGTTTTAAGATGCTGTGCTATTATGAGACTAGTCAAAAAACGAAAAAATGAAAGGAAAAATTGTATGAAAGATCGTTTTGAAGCGAAGCTCATGCTCTTTATCATACCGGCACTTGCCGTCTGGGAACTGCTTTATCAATTCGTTATCATTCGACTCATTCCAGATGCAAAGAACGATATCGTTCACGGCATCGGCTTTGTCGCCTTAGTCGCAATTGCCTGGTTGATTTATCGAAAGAAGTCGCAGGCAGAGGATGAGGAGGAAGAGTAACATGCATAGTATTTTGTTTTCCATAGGTCCGTTTCATGTATACGGATATGGGTTTATGATCGCGATTGGTGTCATCTGTGCATTTGCGATTGGATGTGCGCTGGCGAAGCGCTCTGGCTTGGATGATGATGTACTCTTTTCAATGGGAATTGTTGGTGTTATCGGTGGCATCATCGGAGCAAAGCTGCTTTATTATATTGTAGAGTTTCCATCGATACTTGAAGATCCTTCGATTCTTTTGAACTTTGGAGAAGGATTTGTCGTGTATGGTGGCTTGATTGCTGGATTTTTAAGTCCACTTCTCTACACCAGAATAAAGAAGCTGTCCTTCCTGCCATATTTAGACTGTGCTGTGCCGGGGGTGGCATTTGCGCAAGGATGTGGTAGAATCGGTTGTTTCTTGGCAGGTTGCTGCTATGGTGAAGAGACAACTGCTTGGTATGGCGTTATATTCCCGGCAGATTCATTGGCACCGGCAGGTGTGTCACTGATTCCAACCCAGTTAATTTCAGCAGCAGGCGACTTTCTCTTTGCACTGATTCTTATTTTCTTGCAGAGAAAGCTTTATCAGAACAAGACAGCAGAATCTGGTGTAAAATCGGGTGTTGTCTCAGCAGTTTATCTGATGCTCTATGCAGTTGGTCGCTTTGCAATCGAATTTTTGAGAGATGACCCAAGAGGATCAGTTGGCTTGCTGTCAACTTCACAGTTTATTGCAATCTTTATGTTTGCAGCAGGCGCAGTGCTGTGTGTGAAATCGCTTGGGAAGAAAGTGAAAAATTGATAGGTCAATTTGAATCAATCAAGAAATAAAACATGAGTTATATATAGAAAATGACAGATAGGATTTGACAAAATAATTTGCCAAAGGAGCATGACAGAAAGGAAGAATACAACAATGGCAAAAGAAAAAATACCGAAGACAAATGCAATGCGGATACTGGATCGCCTTAAGATTTCCTATGAGGTGTTGTCCTATCCGTGTGATGAATTTATAGATGGAATCCATACGGCAGACCGTCTTGGCATTCCGCATGAAAACTGCTTCAAGACACTTGTTCTTCAGGGAAAGAGCAAGCAGTACAGTGTGTTTGTCCTTCCAATCGAGGATGAGCTTGATTTAAAAGAGTGCGCAAAGGCAGTTGGAGAAAAATCAGTGGAGATGATTCATGTCAAGGATATCAACTCAGTGACCGGTTATATTCGTGGCTGTTGTACGGCACTCGGCATGAAAAAAGAGTATCCAACCATCATTCATAACAGCGCACTGGATTGCCCGTATATCTGTGTCAGTGCAGGAAAGCTAGGTGTTCAGCTAAAGCTTTCTCCGCAGGATTTTATTAAGGCGACAGGGGCAAAGACAGTTGACATCATTCATAAGCAAACCGTGTAAATGATAAAAACGGAGGTAAAATTCAAATGGGAGAACGTTTAACGCAGGGAGATGTTGATAAGATCAAAAAGGAGATCGAATACCGGACCCTTGTTGTGAGAAAAGAGGCGATTGAAGCCGTTCAGGAGGCAAGAGCACAGGGCGATCTCAGTGAGAATTTTGAGTACTATGCGGCTAAGAAGGACAAGAATAAAAATGAGAGCCGCATCCGATATCTGGAGAGAATGTTAAAAAACGCGACCGTCATCTCTGATGAGTCAAAAGAGGGCGTTGTCGGTTTAAATAAAACAATTGAGCTTTACATTGAGGAGATGGATGAGGTGCAGAAGTTTAAGCTAGTAACCTCTGTAAGATGTGATTCGATAGAGGGAAAGATCAGCATCGAATCTCCACTCGGAAAGGCAATTAACGGTCATAAAGAGGGGGACCGTGTCTATGTAAAGGTCAATGAAAAGATGGGCTATTATGCTGTAATCCGTTCGATTACCGATGGAGATGACAGCGACGATGAAATTCGCCCATATTAAGTAAATGCCAGAGAAAACTGCTAAAATTCTTATGTGTTTGCACGATCAGAATTTTGCTTTTGAAATCTAGGCATAACAATATCATCACAGAAAGGGGTATATGAAGATGACAGAACTCGTTCACAACAAAAAGCGTCTGGAGGAACTTCGGGCGCGCGCAAAAGAATTGATTGGTCAGATGACACTGGAGGAGAAGGTGTATCAGACACTCTACAATGCACCAGCAATTGAGAGACTGGGAATTGCCTCCTATAACTGGTGGAATGAGGCACTGCACGGTGTCGCAAGAGCCGGCACAGCAACTGTCTTTCCACAGGCAATCGGTCTTGCTGCAACCTTTGATGAAGATTTGATGGAGCAGATTGGAGATGCGGTATCGACAGAGGCGCGTGCAAAGTTCAATATGCAGCAAGAATTTGGCGATCACGATATCTACAAGGGATTGACCTTTTGGGCACCAAACATCAATATCTTCCGCGATCCAAGATGGGGAAGAGGCCATGAGACACTCGGAGAGGATCCGTATTTGACTTCCAGACTGGCAGTTCGCTATATCGAGGGAATGCAGGGACACGACGAAAAGTATTTAAAGACAGCAGCTTGCGCCAAGCACTTTGCTGTCCACAGTGGACCAGAGGGACTTCGCCATCAGTTTAACGCCGAAGTATCCAAGAAGGATCTCTATGAAACCTATCTTCCAGCTTTCAAGGCATGTGTGCAGGAGGCAAAGGTGGAAGCAGTCATGGGCGCTTATAACCGCACAAATGGGGAGCCGTGCTGTGGAAGCAAGACCCTGTTAAAGGACATTCTTCGCGACGAGTGGGGATTTGAGGGACATGTAACTTCTGATTGTTGGGCAATCAAAGATTTCTATGAAGGTCATAAGGTGACAAAGAATGCAGAGGAGTCAGTTGCACTGGCGATGAATAATGGCTGCGATCTAAACTGTGGTACTCTGTTTGTCTATCTACTTGATGCAGTTCGTGATGGACTGGTATCTGAGGAGCGACTTGACGAGGCACTTGTGAACCTCTTTGCAACCCGCATGAAGCTAGGCGTATTCGACAAGGCAGAGGATAACCCATACAACAAGATTCCGTATTCTGTTGTCGATTCCAAACCGATGCAGCAGCTAAACCTGACAGCAGCGAAACGGTGCCTGACACTATTAAAAAATTCTAAAATTTTGCCGCTCGATAAAGAGAAGATCCAGACAATTGGTGTGATTGGACCAAATGCCGATAACAGAAGAGCGCTTGTCGGAAACTACGAGGGAACTGCATCCCGCTATGTGACAGTTCTTGAGGGAATTGAGGACTATGCAAAGACACATCTAAAAGCAAACGGTGAAGAGATGAGAGTACTCTATTCCGAGGGCTGTCATCTGTACAAAGATCGAACCAGCAATTTAGCAGCAAGACAGGATCGACTTGCCGAGGTTAAGGGAGTTTGCAAGGAGAGCGATGTTGTAGTTGTGTGTCTTGGCTTAGATGCTGGACTAGAGGGCGAGGAAGGCGACACCGGAAATGAGTTTTCTAGTGGAGATAAGCTTGACCTTCGCTTCCCAGGACTTCAAAATGAAGTGCTTGAGGCAGCCTATGAAAGTGGAAAGCCAGTGATTTTATTGGTACTTGCAGGCAGCGCAATGGATCTTAGCTGGGCAGACGAGCATGTCGATGCGATTATGCAGTGTTGGTATCCAGGTGCTCAGGGTGGAAATGCAATTGCCGAGATTTTATTTGGTGATGCGAACCCAGAGGGTCGTCTTCCAATTACAATCTATCGAACAACCGAGGAGCTTCCAGATTTTACCGATTACAGCATGGAAGGAAGAACCTACCGCTATATGAAAAATAAGCCATTATATCCGTTTGGATATGGCCTTTCCTATACGACATTCGAGACAAAAAATATCACTTTCAGTTCAGATGAGATCACACCAGAGGGCATCGAAGTTACAGCCGATGTGACCAATACCGGCGATATGGACGGTACCGAGACGGTTCTTGTCTATGTAAAGGCAGAGCGCGAGGGCACACCAAATGCCCAGTTAAAGGGAATCGCAAAGGTAGCCCTCAAAAAAGGCGAAACCAAGACCGTCCAGATCAAGCTTTCGGAAGAAGCCTTTGGCCTGTGCGGTGATGACGGCGTAAAGCGTGTTCTCCCGGGTACCTACCGTATCATCGTTGGAAAAGACGGGGCAGGCACCGTTAAGAAACTATAAAAAGGGGTGCGTAAAATTTTTATAAACAATATAGAGTGGAATAAGAGATACAAGGCATTGGAGCAATTCGTAGGTATCGACGCTATATAAGTAGAATACGAGGAGGTAATAGAGATGTATTATATTGGAGTTGATCTTGGAACATCAGCGATTAAGCTGCTCTTGATGGAAGGAAACGGCAAGATCTGCAATATCGTGTCAAAGGAGTATCCGCTGTCTTTCCCAAATCCGGGTTGGTCAGAGCAAAATCCATATGACTGGTATGATCAGATGATCGCAGGTATCAAAGAGCTTGTTGCAGGATTTGACACGACAAAGGTAGCAGGAATCAGCTTTGGCGGTCAGATGCATGGACTTGTCATCCTGGATGAGAATGATAACGTAATTCGTCCGGCAATCCTTTGGAACGACGGTAGAACCACAAAGGAGACCGATTATTTGAATAATGTAATTGGAAAGGACAAGCTCTCCGAATACACAGCGAACATCGCATTTGCTGGTTTTACCGCACCGAAGATTCTTTGGGTAAAGGAGAACGAGCCAGAGAATTTTGCACGAATCAAAAAGATCATGCTGCCAAAGGATTATCTGGCATATCGTCTGACCGGCGTATTCTGCACCGATGTATCTGATGCATCCGGTATGCTGTTATTTGATGTAAAGAATCGTTGCTGGTCCAAGGAAATGTGCGAGATCTGCGGTATCACAGAGGATATGCTCGCCGGTATCTACGAGAGCTATGAGAAGGTTGGTGTTGTCAAGGCTGATGTGGCAGCTGAGCTTGGTCTTAGTGATCATGTAGTGGTAGCAGCAGGAGCAGGCGACAATGCAGCAGCTGCTGTTGGAACCGGAACGGTAGGTGATGGCAGATGTAATATTTCGCTCGGAACAAGCGGAACAATCTTTATCTCCTCCAAGAATTTCCGAGTAGACAACAACAATGCACTTCACGCATTTGCACATGCAGATGGAACCTATCATCTGATGGGATGCATGTTAAGTGCTGCATCTTGCAACAAGTGGTGGATGGAAGAAATTCTTCAGACCAAAGAATTTGCCAAGGAGCAGGCTGACATCACAAAGCTTGGTGAGAATCATGTATATTTCTTGCCATATCTGATGGGTGAGCGTTCTCCTCATAACAATCCAAAGGCAAGAGGAACCTTCATCGGCATGACAATGGATACAACAAGAGCCGATATGACACAGGCCGTCCTTGAGGGTGTCGGTTTTGCACTTCGTGATTCCTTTGAGGTTGCAAAGTCACTTGGTATCGAAATCAAGCGCACCAAGATCTGCGGTGGCGGTGCAAAGAGTCCTCTGTGGAAGAAGATGATTGCCAATATCTTAAACATCAGCGTTGATGTCATTGAGAGCGAGGAAGGACCAGGACTTGGCGGTGCAATGCTTGCAGCAGTTGCCTGCGGTGAATATGCATCTGTAGAGGAAGCTGCTGAGAAGATTGTAAAGGTCATCGATACCGTAGAGCCAGATCCAGAGCTTGCCGCAAAATATGAGGCGCGTTATCAGCAGTTTAAGCAGATTTATCCGGCTTGCAAGCCGTTGTTTGATGTGATAGCCTGATATCAGGGTCGAAAAGTCATAAGCTGATCATGCTTGCATGAAAAAGCTTGTGACCGTAAGACCCCAAAAACATGAACCAATAATGATGAGACGAAGGGAATGAGTATGGACGAGAGTGATTTCTCAAAGTTTGGGCAGACAATCCGAGATAGTGTCCTTGACGCAGTAAATTCGGCCGTAGAATCGATGGATTTTTCAGGATTAAGTGAAAAAATTTCATCGACGGCCGACCGATTTGTCGATGAGACAATGGGTGCATTTTCTGCCAATCGCAGTCAAGGAAGAAAAGAAAATTTCACCAGCCGACAAACCGTCTATCCAGAGAAAACAGATAAAGAAAAGCTGGCACTTCGCTTTGCACCAAAGGTGCCAGGAAAGCTTGCTGGTACATTAATGTGTACATTTGGCGGAATCGGCACAGCAGGCTTTGGCATTCCGGCATTCATTTTGTTGGCGCTGGGACTGTTTGGGGGTTCTGCGATTCTAACCGGACTTGGTGCAATCGGCTTTTTGCCATTTGCCATTGCCTTTGGTGCTCTGTTAAAAAACGGCTGTGACCGTCTTGGGAAAATCAGTCGTTTTGAGCGATATAAAAGATGTATTGGAACAAAAGCATTGTGTGCAGTCAGAAGCTTAAGCGGAGCAGTTGGTCTTCCAGAGAAAAAGGTGCGACGTGAGTTAGAGGGTATGATCGCAAGTGGATATTTTCTGCAAGGGCATATGGACGATGAGAAAACTTGCTTGATTCTCGACGACGAGACTTATCAGCTGTATCTTCAGTCAAAAGAACAGATGGAAAATGCAAAGCGCGAGGAAAGCGAAAGTCAAAGACAATCCTATGCTCAGTCATACAGACAAGATACACAAGCACAAGACACAAACAGACAGGATGCTCAGAGA
>CAUCWU010000045.1 GCA_958446555.1 uncultured Lachnospiraceae bacterium
AAGAGCCGATCATATTTTAACAATCGAAGATCCGCTTGAGTATGTGTATCATCAAGACAAAGCTGTGATTCATCAGCGAGAGGTGGGAATGGATGTTAGCTCCTTTGCAGGTGCGCTTCGCTCGGCCCTTCGCGAGGACCCAGATGTGATTTTGGTCGGAGAGATGCGCGATTATGAGACAATCTCGGCGGCAGTTACTGCAGCAGAGACTGGACATCTGGTGTTATCAACTCTTCACACGACAGGAGCAGCAGAGACGGTAAATCGTATTATTGATGTGTGCCCATCAGAGGCACAAAATCAGATTCGTGCCCAGTTGTCAGGGGTGTTAAAAGGAGTTGTGACACAGTGTCTTGTTCCGCTTATGGACGGTGGAAGAATCGCAGCGACAGAGATTTTGACAGGAACCGATGCAGTTCTTAGCCAAATTCGAGAGGGAAAGACCCATCAGCTAGGAACATTGATGCAGTCTGGCGCAGCAAATGGCATGCATTCACTGGATTCTGATTTATCAAGACTTGTGATGCAGGGACTAATCGAGAAAAAAACTGCTCTGAAATATGCGCAGGATAGAAGAGAAATAGAGCAACTCGTAAATTGGTAAGCTTGGGAGGTTTGACTTTGATGAGGGATATCTTACAGCGAATCAGAAAAAGCAAAGGTGGCTTTACACTGGTAGAGCTTATGGTGACGATGGTGTTAGTCGGTCTTTTGATCGGTGCATCAGCGGCAGGCATTTTCTATTACCAGAAATGGTCTGTCTGGCAGCGCCAGGAGCACTATGCAAAGACACTATTTTTGGCTGCCCAGTCTGGTATGACACAGTATAGTGCTGATAAGAGACTGGAACAGTTTGAAAAGACGGCATCAGAGTCGGCGACAGCCATTGTAAGACAAAACCAGCTTTTGATTCCAGTCACAGATGAAACTGGTCAGACAGTCAGTGTATCTCAAATCTGGAAAAATGATGGTCAAACCTCTTCTGATCTGGATTCCGATCTGTATTATGTGACCGGAACACCTGCTGATTACGCAGCTTACAAAAGCGGCAATGCAGATGCAGCTCATGAACTTTTATATGATATTTTTGACTCCTATCTGTACGATAAGACACTTTTGTCGGCTGGTTGCGTGAGTGTCGAGTTTGATGCGCACGATGGACTTGTCTACTCGGTTTTGTATAGTGACCGAGCAGATGCACTTGCCTACGGAAGCTGCACAAACACGACCGCAAACATCATTAACCGTTCAACAGCAAACCGCAAGGGAAGCGGAAGTGAGAATTCGACTGGACTTTGCTTTGGCTACTATGGAGCAGATTCTTTGTCAAAGTCAAATGATGCATCCTCAAAGGTAAAGATTTCAAGTGTCTTATTAAATAATGAAGAGACATTGAACTTAACCTGGAAGAGTTCTTCTGACGAGGCAGGTGTCTTACAGATGGGCTATCAGGTGATGATTGTTGATGCTAAGACAGGAGATGAGCTTCTTGAAATTTCGCTCAATGATCCGTCTTTTCGTGGACAAAAAACAGAGGATGGGTATTATTATAGTATTCCGGCAGAGTCGGCAGATGATTCCTTAAAGCTTGTTGCAGCACAGGTGACAAGTTTTGTGGATGGAAAACAGACAGAGCTTGGAATTTATCCATTTCTGGCTTATATTGATGAAAATCTACAGGTTACACTTGTGTTAGATGCAGTTGATTTGGATGCAACACAAGGTGTCTATGAGACTTACCGAAGAACAGGTGAGCCGGGAACACTTGCAAAAACGCTGAGTCTTCATCGATTTGGACTGGAGCAGTACGGTGTGGACGAGATACGCTGTATCATTCAGGGCGGAGGAGCTGGTTATCAGATTACTGGGCGAAAGCAGAGTAATTTAGAGCCAATGTATTTTGCAAATCAGAGTAAGAAGATGGGCAGTGATACAAAGGATGATGATGCAGGGGTTATCAATGTAGCTGATAACAAAGTTAGTGAGCAAAGCACGCAGGAAACCGATTCAAATCAGAAAACATATGAGATTCAAAATGCAAGACATCTCTATAATATTCGCTTTGCAGAGATTGTCAGCGATGCAGCTGTCTATGCGGCAGATGCCGATGAAAAAAGCGGAAATAACTATGTCATTACGAAGGATTTTGCGTGGGGCTATGAGGAGTCTGACGAGAGTGCTGGCGAATCCATTCTGAAAAAGGGCATGGTTTATCGAAGTGGATTGTCGGTGGCAGATGCAGATACTGCATTTCCGATGATCACACAGCTTCGAGAGGGCAGTAGTCTTGGTTCTTTCGATGCAGATGAAATACATACAATCAGCTATCTTACCATGTCAGATGCAGCAAATGCGGGAACTGGAAGCAGCAATCGCTTCTATCCGCAGGGAACCGGAACTGCGCTGATATTAGAAAACCTAGGTGAAATTCATGACCTTTCTTTGTATCATGCATCAGTTAACGGTGGCGAGTATGTGGCAACTTTCTGTGCCTATAATGGTGGAAAGCTGGCAAATCTAGAGACAGTTGGCGGTACGATTACTGCACAAAATTATGCCGGTGGTATTTTTGCGGCATCACTTCCAATGAAACCAGTAGAGGACGGTGCGCTGATTAAACTTATCAATCATGCGACAGTCACAGCAGAGGGAATGTCAGCTGGAATTGTTGCAGAGTCATCAGAGCCGCTTGTATTAGCAGATTGTGTGAATACAGGTGTGATCACAGGTAACATTGCAGCAGGTATCACGACGGCAGAAAATGAAGAGTTGACACTGATTGGATGTCAAAATTATGGAGTGATTCTTTCAGATGAAGACGAAAGCTACGGAATAACAAGCAATCAGATCGCGATGCTTACTGACTGTGTAGGTGTCAGCGATCCAACATATCCGATTGCAGCTGATGCAACTAAGATAGAAAACTGTTGGTATTTTGTCTCTGGAGAAGAAACATTAAATCAAGTATTAAAGGGTGGAATTTTTGATATTTCACTGACAATAGGCGAGGCAGATCGAAATGGTGCATACCGAGAGCAGGCGTATACAGATGTGACAAAGGAGCAGATTGGACATTTGATTAAGCAGGATGCCAGCGATGTACCTGTATTTATGGCATTTGCATTTAATATGGATGAGAGTCGTTATCCAATCTATACTGTGCGTTTGAATGGAGTTTGTAAGCTATCAGATCTGTCATTGACATGGCTTGGCAATGCATCTTATCAGTTTGATCTGTGGTATGCCGATGCGGCAGATGGAAATTGGAAACTGCTAGTGGCAGACAATCAGGCAAAAGGAGATGGCGAGGGTGCGCAAGTCGCCATTCCAAGTGAGACTTCAGCCAGTGCAGTAAAGATTGTTGTCACCAATGTGACCGACGGTTTCGATGTGTCTCTTGGTGGCATTGTAATTGATGGCAGTTGGCAGACAGAGGGTATTGCACTTGCAGATCGTTTATCGGATGAGAAATCAGAGGAAACTTCTGAGCTAGCGGCTGATATCAAGATAAGTCAAACGCATGCTTCTGATAGTGACCAGAGGGAAGCTTTGGATGAAGCTTCGCCAAGAGAAAAAGGGATTGGAACTGCTCTGTATGTCAAGCAGGATGCTGAACTTACCGAGTCTGACTCAGCTGATCTTTACACGAAATGGACGGCTTTAGCAGGAAACCTTTCAATTTCACCTCTTCTTTTGAACACAGAGGATGCAAAGCTAGATCAGGATGATGAAAACATTCGTGTTCGTGTCTGGGAAAAGCTTCGCGATGAGCTTACCGATTTATCAATTTTCGAGATAGAAGAACCGCTGCCAGAAATTCCTAGTGGCATCACAGTAGACAATCAGGGTGATGAGACAAATGTGATATGGCAGCCAGGATTATTTGCAGAAAAGTACGAATACGAGGTTTCTTGTTATGCTTATGAGCGAGATCAAAATAAAAATCCAGTTCAGACAGAAAATGGAGAGTTTGCGACTGTTTTGTTAGGAATGGAGAGTGGAGAGACGAGCGAAAATGCGCTGGCCCTTTCTGGCACAGTCAATGGCACGAAAGTGGATCGCTTTGTGATTCGTATCAGATCTGTCAACCAAATTGGAAACTCAGACTGGGTTATTTATCAGACAGCTGACGAACAGCTCCAGCTTCCAACCCTCAAATATCATCTGAAACTTAGTAATGTAAATACTACAGCTTCAGACGGATCAGAAAAGATGGTTGGATACGAGCTTGTAATTGAAAACAAAGACGACTATCAGACCGCTTCTTTCGATCCAAACAGACAGTTGACAGTAAAGTTGAGTACAGACTCTGGTTTTACGGCTGAATTTTCTTTGGATCAGTCAGGAACCATTTTCGTCTCGGATGAAGAAACAAGCACAATTTCTTGTCGTGTTTTCTGCCCAGGCTATCGAACCTCGGCTGTAGCAGAGAAGACGTTCTCAGTACTTAGTGCAAAGACTGTTTTGGAAAATTACTCTGTATTTGATGCCAAGTTAAAGCCAGATCATGAGTCGATTGGTTTCCAAAACGAGGATGGCTCTCTCTATCAGATTGCGACAGGACATGCAAAGAAAGAAAATATGCAGATTGTGACAGCAATTGAAGTGATGGACGAAGCACTTGGGGTTCCAGTTTTGTATCAGGCGAGCAGCACTTTGTGCAGCAGTGATACGATGGAAATGACGAAAATTGAAGTCGGATCATGTTATCAAGGCGATCAGTTCCCAGAGAGTGCATTTTGGGCATATCCGATTTCGCTTGACGGTGGAGCAGTTGAGCTTGGCCATATTGTTTCAGAAAATCTAAGTGAAAAAGAGCTTCTTGAAGCCTATGTGACAGGTGATGGAAATTTGACACAAAGAGCTGACTCGACGGCAACACGCTTGATTCAAAGTGGAGCAGTGGCAGACGGCTATGCAATTCTTGCAGGTGATACTGGTTATCAGATCTACTACTCGCCACTGCTAAAAAATAGTACACTGATGGCATATTCTTCTTCAGAGCAGAGTCTGTACGGTGTATGGCGCTATGAGCTGACAGAAGAGGAGAGAAATGTAAGACAACCAGAGGAGTCATCGTCAGAGGAAGCAACATCATCCGAAGTGGAGACGACAGCTCCAGAAGAGACAACTTCAGAGGAAACCACGGTACCAGAAGAAACATCACCTCAGGAGACAACATCCGAAGAAGAGACAACATCAGAGGCGCAGACGACTCCACAGGAAACCGAAAGCGAGTCAGAATCAGAGACTGATCCAGAGCCAGTACAGCTCACAGCTCCTAGCCTTTTTGTTTCAGAGGAAAAGCAGGACTTCGTATATCCAATCTTTGACAAGGATGAGAATGGCAACTGGAAGGATTCCCAGAGAAAGGCAACTGCATCACAGGGAAGTATTTATTTCGACGTAGATGCAGATAAGGAAGGCTGTGCAGGCTATGAACTTTCAATGCTTTCGTTCGTAAAAACGAAACAGATTGGAAGAAACGAGTATGAGTACCGCGATGCACTAACCTTCCAGCTTGTAAAAGATGATAGCAAGACAGGATTCCATATAAGTGGTATGCTTTCCACAAAATCGGATGGCTATACGATGAATCAGAAGGATACAGAGGGCGGTTTTGTCGAGCTGTATCAGCTGTATACCGATCAAGCGAATGGAATCTACACATATTTGCTTCCATATTATGTTGAGTGCGAGAGCCATCAGGAGAAGGTGCTTGTCTATGCATGGTTGAAGCAGACAAATGAGACAGACGAAGAAGGAAATCTTCTTTCGACTCGATTTGAGCTGTTTGTGCCGGACGGTGCAACGCCTTTAGGTGAGCAGTATGCGGCAGCAATAGACTCGGCAGTGATCAGTGTACAGGCACTTGCAGAGAAGAACACAAAGGATCAGGTCGAAAATGACGAGAAGGCTGAATTCTTGGATTCAAAGATAAGTAGCCTAAGTCGTGGTCATGAATTTGATGCATTCCAGAAAAAGGAAGAGTCAAAGAAAGAGATGAATGATTCGTTCACTGATGCAACTGTCTTGGAAAGCCAAAACAAAGGCTTTGCCTACACCTTTGCCCAAGGGTCTGGAAAGAGTGAGTATCTGGTTCAGACAAGACAGTGGCGCACCACGAAGACAGGCGAGCGAGAATGTACCTATCGCATGCTTCCGGTTTACTGGAAGTATGATGATCAGGGCATCAATAAGCAATATTTCATCTATTTACCGGAGAAT
This sequence comes from uncultured Lachnospiraceae bacterium, assembly GCA_958446555.1. Classification (GTDB taxonomy): domain Bacteria; phylum Bacillota; class Clostridia; order Lachnospirales; family Lachnospiraceae; genus Anthropogastromicrobium. The sequence continues at coordinate 6,229 of CAUCWU010000045.1, forward strand.
GGTTTTGCCGTTTCGTATTACGAGCAGGTAAATGGAAATGAGCCATATCTTCTCTATAACTTGTCAATCTGCTTTGCAAAGATAGATGAAACTGGTTTAAGTGACTGGTCAAAAGAAAGTGTGAGTGCAGAGGATGGCGACCCAGAGACCTTTGTTCTTCAAAACAGTACAGGTCTAGGTCATCTAAAAGCACCGAAGCTTACTTACAATCAGCAAGAGGACAGCGTAAGCTATCCGCTTACAGATGAAAATGGACAAACGACAGAGCAGCTTCAAGCAAAGACAACAAAGATTTCTTGGAGCTGGAATTCGGATTGGGATAAATTGGCTGGATTTGAGACAAAACTTTCGTTTGCTGATCAAAACGGACAGGCAAAGGAATATCTTTTTGATTGGAACTGGGAGGAGTGGAGCAAAGATCCGATCACTTGGGATCAGGCATATGCCAAACAGCTGTTAAATCAGTTGACGATCTGCGAAAAGAGAGAGGAAGAATCTTCAGAAGAATCGTCATCGTTTGAAGAGCAGACATCGTCGGATGAATCCTCATCAGAGATCGAAAGCAAGACAGAACAGGTGACAACTGAAGATCAAACCTTAGAACTGACGACAGAAAGTCAAACTGTATTGCCGACAACCGAGAGTCATACTCCAGAACCGACGACAGTACCGCCGGCAACAGAAAGCCAAACTCCAGAGCTGACTCAGCCTGAGACTGTTTTGCCAGAGACAAGTGAGGCTTTGCCAGAGACTCAGTCGATCTATCCAGAAATTGAGGAGACAACGATTGCTTTGCCGGTAGAGACCGAAGCAGAGGAACTTCCAGTTCCAGTATCCGATGAGGCAAGCATTCAGAGAAAACCGGTGATTTTGCGGTTGGCAGCACCTCTTTCAGAGGATGCGGCATCTAAATCGTATCTATTTGAAGTAAATGCAGTATTGTCAGTCAAGACAACACTGCTTTCAGATGGAAGCTATGAGTACGAATTTACGCTTGAGATTCCAAAAGAAATCGTAGATACACAGTATGAAACTTCAGATGGGGAAGAAATCTTGCTGATGCAACTGACAAATGCGCAGACAATCATGTATTTAAATGAGGAAGACAGCCCGTACTACGAGGAAATCAAAGCAAAATTGCAACCGTGAATAGTGGCAGAGCTGGGGCAGTGCACAAAGCTTTTTGCTATTAGTATTTGGCTTTGAAACAGAAATGAAGTTAGAATCGAAGTTAGAATCGAAGGGAGAACATCATGAGAGACAGCAGACAAAAAAACGGACAAAAAGGAATCGCTATGATTATTGTAGTATGTATTATGGCCGTTCTTGTGATGATGTCTCTCGCCCTTCTTTTGGCAGCTTCTGTTATGACAAGAAGCGCAGGGCGTGTTCGAAGTGAACAACAGGCAAGAATTCTTGCCGTATCACTTGCCGATGAGCTAGAAAAAGATATCACACAGACAAGCGATGCACAAAATAGTGGCGGTCTTCTCCAAATGGTAAACAGCCAGATCCAGTCTGGTAGCTGGCCGGCAGGGGAAGAAAGAAGCTTTGCGATGGATCAAAGTGCACTTTCCGCTTTTGGTCAGACGGATGATTTGTCTACACAGGTTACACTGAACTGGGAGCAGGGTGAGGAAGAAGGGTATGCCGATGCTTCCCTTTCTGTGACCGTGACTTGTACCTATCAGGAAGCATCATTTTCTGTGACAACTGTTTATACGGCAGATGCAGATGATTTAAACGAAGATACCGATGTCAATCTTTTATGGATTCGATCACAGAGGCAATAATAGGCCCACGAATTGCAAGGAAGAAAGGAGATTTCTATGAAACGAATTTTGAAGGACAAAAAAGGTGCAAGCCTCGTCAGTGTCATCGTGGCGTTTTTGCTGCTTATGATACTTCTTTTGATGTTTCAAAAATCTCTGCAGCTTTCGGGAAATCTTGTGGTGAGAAGTGTTGATATCCGAAAAGAAGAGCAGGAACTGATCGGTTCTTTCTATCAAAATAAAGAGACGCCCTCACAGACCTCAGATGCAGTACTTTTCTTTTCTGGTGATTCAGGCAGCTTTTCATTAAATACCAAATGGAGTGTCTATCGTGGGCAGCGAGGCTCTATTTTCTATTTTGGAGATGGAACAACTGGCTATGAAAGATTAGATTTCAATAAGTTAGATTCGAACAAGAAGGATTCAGAACAACTAGTTTCGTCGGATGGAGGTGATGCCCGATGAAACGAAAAAAAAATAAGAATCAAACGATCTATAAAACAATTCTCCAAATTCGTCAAGTCAAAAACAATCAAAAAGGTGCCACTTTAATAGAGGTAATCGTCACCTTCGCATTGATTGGACTTTTTTTGCTTGCAGCGACAACTGCTGTATCAGCTGCAATGAATGCATTTTATCGAATGGAGGCGATCTCACGGGCAATTGTCGTGAGCGATACGATTCTTGACAAGGCAGAGGGAGAACTTTCTATGGCAAGTGCCGATGGCGCAGAGCTTTGTCTTGGCGGTGAGGTAAGTGGTGATGGATTCTGGAACACAATCTGCTTCTACACTGCAAATGGAAATCCAGCCCGCATGAAAAGTGAGGATGCAGGCGATGGAAAGGGGCGTTTCTCCTTGTATTATTATCCAGTTCAAAATAGCAGTGGTAGTGCAGCAGGCACAGACTGGACATTTGATGAAAAGCTGTATCAGGGCTTTTGGATCACAGAGCTATCGTTTCGCTGGAATGGAACCGAAGAATCGCCAGATAACATCATCGAAATTCGCTTGTCACTGACAAATGGAACCTCATCCTACAGCCAGTCAAGATTTGTTCAGTGTACGAACTTCTTCCGCCCTTCGCATTTTTCGCATATTCATATTGGGGAGCAGTTTGATTGAGTTTTACCTTGATTTTACCAAAAAAAGATGTAAACTTGAAGATGTGACAGTATAGTAGAGCCTTGGTGGTGCAAATATCAAAATTGCAAAAAAATTGCAAAGAAACTGCAAAAAGTAATCATGCAGTCGAAAGCGCATCCTAGGTACATAATCAAAGAAAAAATTCGGAAAGGCATGGTAGGCAGATGGCACTAGTTTTTATTGTAGAGGATGATAATGATATTCGTCAGATTGAGGCATATGCGCTAAAATGCGGCGGATTTGAGATTGAGGAATTTGAGGACGCAAAGGCTCTCTATGAGAGACTGGAAAAGAAAACACCGGATCTATTTTTGCTGGATGTAATGCTTCCGGATGAAGATGGACTAGAGATTGTGAAGAAACTTCGCACGATGCCGCAAACAAAGCATCTGCCGGTTATGATGGTGACAGCCAAGACGACCGAGATTGACAAGGTTCGCGGTCTTGATACCGGTGCAGACGACTATATGACAAAGCCGTTTGGCATTATGGAGCTACTATCCCGTGTCAAGGCGCTGCTCCGAAGAAGTACAGACGCGCAGACAAAGCGTATCGAGGTTGGCGATCTGGTGTTGGATGACGAGCGCCATCTTGTCACTGTAAAGGGTGAACCTTGCGAACTTACCTTTAAGGAGTATGAATTATTAAAGCTTTTGATGGCGAATTGTGGAATGGTAATGACAAGAGAGATTATCATGGAACGAGTGTGGGGAACCGACTTTGAAGGAGAGTCCCGCACACTCGACATGCACATAAAGACGCTTCGACAGAAGCTTAGAGAGGACGGCGCGATGATTCGCACCGTCAGAAATGTGGGGTATCTGCTCGAGAAGGAGTAACCCGGTAGGTTATGAAGGGCTTCGACGATGGTTTCGTCGGCGACTCTTGCCAGCGGCGCCTTCTACATATTCTCTACGAAAGTGTATTTTGAAAGCCCGCTTTGCACGAGGAATTGCCTCGTGAAACACATTCGTCTCAGCCCTATCCAAGGTTATTTTACTCTCTTCGACAACTTAAGAATTGCACGATACTTCCGACGATTGCAAGCGATAGGAACGCGCCGTAGAAGATCGTGATCTGGTTGAAGTGGAGCAGGTCAAAGAAGACTTGGACGACACTTAATGCACCACTGAAGGACGTAACCAGAATAATGACAGGCTTTTGTAGTTTGACGCAGATGACACCGGCGATGATGCCGATGATCAGACTGATAATTCCGACGGCAACAGTTGGAAGTGCCGGGAAAAAGGAAACCAAAAGCCCGCAGGAAAAGATTGCTACTAAACAGAAAGCAAGGATAAAAGTCGAAAGAAGAATCAGCCTGGTTGCTAGAAATCCTAAAATCAAGCCAAGCACAACAGCACTTACAACAATGATCCAAATCGTATCAGTAAAACGACCAGCTAAAAGAAATCCCGCGAATCCACCAATGACAAATCCAATTCCAGCAGCAAAGCAGGCAAAAAGTCGATATCCCCAAAAACAGAGAAGTACCGATAAAATCAGAGAGACAATTGATAATAAAATTTTCACGACGTTTGCGTCAGTGAGAAATGGCATTAGGCTGTCAAGATAGTTGACAGCCTGTGAAATTAATTCATGCATAGATCCCATCACCTATTATCCTTAAGACGTGGCAAAATTGCATTTCTTAGTCTACGCACAACAGGAGTCGTACCGGCATCTGTCAGCTGAAGACCGGCAAGGAAGGTAACATTGCAATCTGGATGATTGGAGAAATAAGGTCCAAGCCATCCGTCCCATCCGTACTCACCAAGAGTCGTGTACATGATTGCCTTAGAAGGGTCTTTCATCACACGCATTAGATTGCCGTAGCTGTAGCCCTCAAGACCACCCCAGTTGCGAGAAAGTGCCTCCTGCTGCCATGGCTGTAAGGAACCCTGTGTAAAGTAGCGAACAATCTCAGGCTCTAAAATCTGGCGACCTTTATAGGAACCACCATTTAAAAGCATTGTCGCAAAATGTGTA
>CAUCWU010000046.1 GCA_958446555.1 uncultured Lachnospiraceae bacterium
TGAAGCAGCTAATTGAGGAAGTTGGCTGTAATGTAGAATTTGTGGACTACCATGTAGGTGCTCCAGTAATTGCAGAAAATGCAGATAGTAAAAACAAGGTTGTCCGAAAGATAGAAAAGGGGCTGGAAACCTTTCGGTATAGGGCTCCTCTTGCACACAAATTATCGTTCATCCGATATAAACAGTCCTTTGCGCGAAAGTATATGCCGCTTTTGGGAATTGCAGACGAAATGAACTACAATCCGACAGTGGATTGTCTTGTGATTGGCAGTGACGAGGTTTTTAACTGTATTCAAAAAAATTCCAATGTGGGCTATTCGCCAGAATTGTTTGGAAAAAATAACCATGCGAAGAAACTTATCACTTATGCAGCGTCTTTCGGTAATACCACATTGGAAAAGCTGGAAAAGTATAAAAAGGCCAATGAAGTCGGAGCTTTGTTGAAGAAGTTTGACGCGATTTCTGTACGAGATGCTAATTCAGGAACTATTGTAGAACAGCTCACTGGGAAAGAACCAGTGTACAATCTGGATCCGGTTCTGACCTATGATTACATGAACTGCTGCGACAAAATCCCACAGGTTCAGACTTATGAGAAGTATTTGATTCTGTACGCGTATGCAGGTCGTATTTCCAATGATGAGGCAGATTGGATTGTTGCTTATGCAAAGAAAAAGAATTTGAAGGTATATGCAATTGGTGGTATCCAAAAATGTGCAGACCGATTTGTGGACTGCTCACCCTTTGAGGTTCTGGCCTATTTCAGAAATGCAGAAGAAGTTATTACCGATACCTTCCACGGCAGCATCTTCTCGGTGATCACACATCGGCCGTTTACAACATTGATTCGCAAGAGTGTAGGTAACAGCTATGGTAATGAAGAAAAGTTGAGCGATTTGCTAAAGCGACTGGGACTGGCCAATCGGATGACAACGAAAATTGAAGATACAGAAAACATCAATGAAAAGGCGATTGATTACGCGAAAGTTGATGAGCAGTTGAAAGCACATAGAGAAGTGGCGAAGGAGTATCTGAGAAAAAATTTAGAGGAATAAAATGGAGAACATATCGAGGATAAAAGAGAAATGTGTGGGATGTAAAAGCTGTGAGCAAAGCTGCCCAAAACACTGTATCTCTATGGTAGAAAACAAAGAGGGATTTTGGTATCCGTCTGTTGATGAAAAAAGCTGCATCGAGTGCAAGGTGTGCTTGAAAAAGTGTCCAGTAGAAAATACGGAATTTCATCGGAATGAGCCACATAAAGTTTGGGCGTGGCGCAATAAAAATGATGTGGATATTATGCGCTCTGCATCTGGCGGTGCGGCAGATAGTGCAGCGAAAACTATATTGCAAATGGGCGGTGTGGTTTATGGTGCTGCCTATGACGAGCAGCTGGCAGTAAGCCACATTGAAGTGACAGATGAAGCAGAAAGAGAGAAACTACAGTCCTCTAAGTATGTTCAGTCTGACCCGAAAGATAGCTACACAAAGGTCAAACAGCGTTTGTCAGAGGGGAAAACGGTACTTTTTACAGGAACTCCCTGCCAGATTGCAGGTCTGTATGCTTTTTTGGGTGGCAATCCAGAAAATCTATATACAGTTGACCTGATTTGCCACGGTGTGCCTTCGCCGAAGTTCTTCAAAAAGTATCTGGAATACCAGAACAAGCAGACGGCTAGCAGAGTAATCTATTTCAACTTCCGTTCCAAAGACAAGAGGGGTTGGGGAACACAATACCTGCTAAAGACAAAGACAAAGACAAAGACAAAGACACTCTCCCTTGATCGCTATGGAAAACATTTTATGGATGGCGACTGCTATAGAGAGAGCTGTTATCAGTGCGACTATGCGAATACGAGCCGCGTAGGAGATTTGACAGTTGGTGATTTCTGGGGAATTGCAAAGAGCCATCCGAGCTTCAATTCTCCAAAGGGCGTGTCCAGTGTATTTGTAAATACCGAAAAAGGTCAAAAGCTCTTTGAAATGATGCGAGTTCTTGCAGAAGTAGAAGAAGCAACGTTGGAAGAGGGCATGGTGAAGCAGCATAATCTGGTGCAGCCGAGCAACAGGCCTGTGACTAGAGATACTTTCTATAAGAGCATCGATGAACTAGGCTTTATAGAGAATATAAAGGTTGGCTTTCAGCCAAAAGCACGGTTGAAATCTGTGCTGCCGAATAAACTGATTCAAAAAATCAAATCTCTTTGAGATTTTGTGGAGGAAGAATACATGGGAGAGCCTATAAGAGTTTTGCATATCTTGCAGCGAATGGAAGCTGGCGGTACGCAGGCTTTGTTGATGAATATATACCGGAAAATTGACAGAACGAAAGTACAGTTTGATTTTTTGGTCGTTTATAAGGAAAAACAGTTTTACGATGATGAAATTGAAAAAATGGGTGGACATGTTTACAAACTGTCTTTCCGGGAGGATTTGAACCTTCCTAAATTTCAAAAAGATTTGGCAGTTTTCTTTGCTCAGCATCACGAATATAAAATTGTTCATTGTCACGCCTACACGATTGGATATTTTTGCTTGAAAGCGGCAAAGAAAGCAGGTATCCCCGTTAGAATTGCTCATTCACATAATAATGAGACAGTACACGATATAAAATATTTACCGAAGCTGTTCATGCAGCGAATGTTTACCAAAAACGCAACAGATCTTTTCGCCTGCTCTGAGGAAGCTGGAAAATATCTGTTCAAAGACAAGCCGTTTCAAGTGCTGAAAAATGCGATTGATTCGCAGAACTTTATTGCGGATGCGGATACCAGAAATGAAATCAGGAAAGAACTGGGGTTAAAGGATAAATTTGTTGTCGGCCATGTTGGTCGCCTACATCCTCAGAAAAACCATGATTTCCTGATTGATGTTTTTGCAGAAATCAAGAAGGAAAAGCCTGACGCTGAATTGATTCTTGTTGGCACCGGGCCATTAGAAGAGAAAGTAAAAAGCAAAGTGGTCGAAAAAGGCCTTTCAGATTGTGTGCATTTTCTTGGAAATAGAAAGGATATGAACAGAATTTATCAAGCGATGGATGTGTTTGTTTTTCCATCTTTGTTTGAAGGTCTTGGTATTGTTGCAATCGAAGCACAGGCGGCAGGTGTTCCTATTGTCTGCTCTGAAGGATTGCCGCCGGAAACGGATATTACACCAATCTACCGGAAACTGCTGTTGAGTGATGGGGAAGAAAAGTGGGCGAATGCAGCACTTGAAATGGCACAGAATCTGAAAGCACATACCAATATGCAGCAGTATGTGATTGATGCAGGATTTGATATGGACGCAACTGCAAAATATATGGAAAGTTATTATTTACGAAAATATAATTAAGCGAATGATACTTAATTATATTATAGAGGTGAAAAATGTTTATTTCAGTGATAGTTCCAGTATATAATGTTGAAGAATATCTGGACAAATGTTTAGAAAGTTTGTTGAACCAGCATTATTCAGATATGGAGATTGTTGTTGTTGACGATAAGTCAACAGATGGATCTTTGAATATTGCAAAAAAATATGAAAAATATACAAATGTAAAAGTAATCGCTAAGGAAAAGAATTCAGGTTTATCTGATACTAGAAATGTTGGAATAAAAGAATCATGTGGGCAATATATTATGTTTTTAGACTCGGATGATTATGTAGAAAATGGATGCATTGCTAAAATACAAGGTATAATTGAAAAGGAAAATACACCGGATATTATATATTTTGGGTATTGTGAAGAATACGAAAGTACCGATAAACAATTAATAAAATATGGGTATGTGTCGGCTAAAAATTGTTCTTTTACAGGTGAGAAGTTTGCACTTGAGGAACTAAAGCAAAGGAATTTGTATGCGGCAGCTTGCTTCGGCGTGTACAAAAGAGCATTTATTGTAGAAAATCAATTATACTTTGAGTCAGGAATTCTACATGAAGACGAGCTTTGGACACCACAAGTTATATTGAGAGCAAACAAAGTATATACATCAGATTATGTGTTTTACCATTATTTAAGAAGAAAAGGATCTATTACAAGATCGGGAAATAAAACAAAACATGGGCAAGATATGCTCTGTATTTGTAAGAAATTAGATATATTAGCAAATGAAATTAAGAATCCAGAATTAAAAAAATACATGGATAATCACATTGCGATGCTTTATATGAAAGGTATGACAGAAGGAAGACTGTATCAAACGAATATGGAGATTGATCGGTTTTATCCATTGCGTAAGGTTTGCTTTAAAAGGGACAGAGCAAAAGCCATTCTGTTTGCATTTAGTTTAAGATTGTACTATAGGATTAATATAATGAAGATGCAAGGATAAGAGGATGAAGATTACATATAAAATCAATGTATATAACTTGTTGACATATTTGTTGGTATTTGCAATTATTAAACCATATTTTTTGCCTGTAGGACTAAGGCAGGCAAGTAAAATTATTATTCTCATAAGCGTTTTTTTGTTTACAATTTCAAGAGAAAAAAAAGAAAGAATTGTAAATTTGTCGTGGTTATTTTCTGGCTGTGTTTTGCTTTCAGCGGTTATGGCATATCTTAAAGGTGGATATCAGGATAAAGACTTTTTGGACTCACTTCTCTATGCCGTTACATTTTATGATATTTATTCGTTTATTGGACTTTGCAAGCAAAAGGATCGATTTAACGAGACAATAAAATGCTTATATAATATCGTTGGACTATATTGTATATTGACAATTGTTTCAATATTATTGGTCGGTACAGTGAATAACAGCAATCAGTCTGCATATATCTTTGGAAATAAATTTACATCTTCATATTTATTTATATTTTTTGTTGCTTTATATGGTGCAACACATGAGATGATTTTATGGAAAAATAAAATTTGCTATATTGCTTTGTTTATAAGTTCAATTGCACTTACCTTATACATAGGTTGTGCTACGGCTACGGTAACTTTGGCAGTGCTGTTTATAGCAACAATAGTTCCATTTCAAAAAATCAGAATGTTGCTGTTAAATGAAAGATTTGCGGTAACAGCACTAATTATGTCTGCACTGGTTGTTTTGGTGATGGGACAAATTCTTAAAAATGAATTTATAAATAATATCGTATTTGGATACTTCAACAGATCTTACACTGTGACTGGGCGTTTGGAAATATATAATGATTATTTGCTGAATATCATTAGAAGTAGATTCTGGTTTGGATATGGGTATAGCAATTCGATGATGAAGAATATGACAGGATTATATGCAAATGCACAGAATGGATTACTTGAAATCATGGTGAATATGGGATTTTTGAGTGTAGTTTCATTAATTGTTACTGTCTTCTGGAGCTTTAAAAATACTCTCAAGACAGATAAGTCTTTTTATATTTCAATTATTGTGTATGGAATGATTATTGCATCAATTTTTGAAGTGGCCTTGAACTGGTTTTTTTTCTTAGGTGTATGTCTAGTTCGATGGAATTGCGATGCCGATGGTTCAATACGGTCGAGTGATTGAAGGAGAAATTAAATATGAAGGTATATATTTTATCAATGCAACAGGTTAACAATTACGGATCCGTCTTACAAGCGTATTCATTAAAAAAAATGATAGAAAGTCTAGGTAATGAGGTGAGGTTTCTTGCGATAGAAAAAGGAACGGATGATGCTCTAAATATACAATGTGAAAAAAAGGATATTGACAAAAAAAATGATAGCTGGTTAGAAACACAATGGAATCGCGTTAAGGGCAAAATACTTGGAAGAAATTTGCGGAGAGTTTTTTATGAATTTAGAAATAGCACAGGTCTGAATAGTGTGAACGGCGACGAGCATTTTGATACATGCGTAATAGGAAGTGATGAAGTTTTCAATTGCTTACAAAAATCCAAATGGGGTTTTTCTTCGCAGCTATTTGGGAAAGTTGAAGCTGCTGAAAGGGTAATCACATATGCAGCAAGTTGCGGATCGACAAAAGTGGATGATTTGTCGGACGAATTGAGAGAAGCTATTAAAAGTGCGATGTCGAATTTGTCAGTTGTATCCGTGCGGGATAAAAACACTGCAGACTTTGTAGAGAAAATTTCCGAAAAAAAGCCTGTATATAATTTAGATCCGGTGGCTGTAGGAAACTTTGATGATGAAATCAGGAATGTTACAGTGAATTCTAAACTTCCTAAAAAATATTGCATTGTTTATTCTTATGCCGAGAGATTTAGTGACCCAGAGGAAATCAGGGCAATTTCTGAATACTGCAAGAAGTACAATTTGAAGATTGTGGCTCCGTTTGGAAGGCAGAAATGGATACCGTCGTATGAAACACTAACTCCGTTTGAGTTGTTGAAAGCTTTTCAGAATGCAGAATGTATTGTAACGGACACATTTCATGGAACACTGTTTGGTGCAAAATTTGGAAAGAGAATGGCGGTATTGATTCGAGAGAGTAACCAGAATAAATTGGAGGATTTAACGCAACGCCTTCAAATACAGAGTCATGTTATTACCGATATCTCTCAATTGGAAACAGTGCTGAAAAAAGAGCTGGATAAGAAAAAAATCGGTCAGATACTGGGTTTGGAAAGAGAAAAATCATTGAAGTATTTGAAAGAAAACTTATAAATGGGTGACGGAGATGGAAAAAATAAATAAGATTTATAGAAGAATTCTTCGTATGCATATGGATAAAGAGTACCAAAGAAGAATAAAAAACAAGGATTGCTCGATTATTTCAATGAACTGTGTGGGGGGGTGGTGAGTCATGAATTGGGATTACGATTCAACTCACCAACTGTAAATCTTTGGTTTACTCCAAAGGAATTCATCAAATTTTTGAGTCAATTGGAGCATTATTTATATGATTGCAAAATCGAAATGGATGAGAAAAACAGTGAAAAATACGGTTATCCGGTTGGAAAGTTAGAAGATATCCATGTCTATTTTACACATTATGAAACGTTTGAACAGGCAAAACAGAAATGGATCGAACGTTTGAAGCGACTGAATATGGACAATCTTTATATTATTATGGTGCAAAAAGATGGATGTACGGAACAGGATATTTGTTCATTCGATAGTTTGGAATTTAAACATAAAGTCATTTTTACAGTAAAAGAATATCCACAGTATCGTTCGGCGTATTATATTCCGAAAAGCGAAGCAGATATACAAAATGTAAAAAATCTTTGTGATTATCAAAGTAAATTTACTGGAAAACGTTGGCTTGATGAATTTGATTGGATTTCATTTTTGAATGAAAGATGACTATAAAAATAATCAAGGAGCAAGCAGTAGAGAATGGGAAATAGCAGAAACAGTTATTTGATAAAAAACACTATTATATTTACTTTGGGAAATCTTGGATCAAAACTTATTTCATTTTTTTTGATTCCGTTATATACAAATGCACTTACAACTGCTGAATATGGAGTCGTTGATTTGGTTGCGACAGTTGGAACAGTTGCGGTTCCACTTCTTACTTTAAATATCTGTGAGTCTGTTATGAGGTTCGCATTGGATAAGGATGCCAATACTAGAAAAATTACCCAAATAGGGACGGGAATAGTGTTAATCGGAATGATGGTTGGGTTATTGATTTTTCCGATATGTCGTTCTTTTGACAAGATTTCTGAATATGCCGTGTTTGTTTATTTCTATGTTGTTTCTTTGGCAGCAAGTCAGCTTTATTTGTGCGATTTGCGCGGGAAAGAATTGTTGATTTATTACTCGATAGGAAATGTCCTACATACTTTTTTTATTGCGGTGTTAAATATTCTGTTCCTCTTGGTCTTTAAAGAAGGTGTTGATGGGTATTTAAAAGCTTACATTATAGCAAATACACTCACTGCCATATATGCAATTATTGTAGGAAAAGGATATAAATCATTCTCATTTTCAAGGATTGATAGAGATCTACTGATCAAGATGGCGAGATATTCCGTGGTATTAATTCCGAATTCATTTATGTGGTGGATTATGAATTCCTCGGATCGCATTATGGTGTCTAGCATGATAAGTGTGGCAGCCAATGGAATTTACGCCGTTTCATATAAGTTCCCTACGCTAGTTTCTACATTGACAACAATATTCAATCAAGCGTGGAGTTATTCTGCAATTCGTGAAGAAGGAACAGACGATGAAAGCGAATATAATAATAAAATATTTAGAGTTCTAATTGGAATTGTTATGTTGATTGGAATAGGTTTGTTAACATTTATGAAACCGTTTTTAAGTGTGTATGTGGGAAAAGAGTATTATTCTGCATGGAAATATACGCCGTTTTTGACAGTCGGATGCGTATATTTGACAATGGCTAGTTTTATGGCTACAAGCTATACGGTTCACAAAGATAGTTTTGGCTATCTTTTTTCTGGTACTTTTGGAGCGATATTTAATATTGCAATGAATTTTATATTAATTCCACAAGTAGGCGTTTATGGTGCTGCAATTGCTACGTGTATTAGTTATATACTTGTATTTGTCTTTCGACTTTTTCATACAAGAAAATATATTCAATATAATATAAATAATAAAGAATTTATAGTGGGAAGTACGGCTTTAGTGTTGTCTGCGGGCTTGATGTTCATTGATAATAGGTTTGGTTTTTTACTACAATGCGTCATTCTAGCCGTTACTATATATTTGTTTTCAGATATCTGGCTCCCCATAGTGAGAAAAATACTAAAATTAAAAGGAAGATGATGATATGACTACAGTATGTGAAAAAGGTAAGTGCACAGGGTGTATGGAGTGTATTGATGTTTGCCCTAAAAAAGCCATAAAAGTAATTGATTCGTGGATTGAATATAATGCAGTAATTGATTCTGAGAAATGTATTCAATGTAATGCATGCCATAGTGCATGCCAAAACAACGCAGAACAAGTACTAACTAAACCGATTTATTGGAAACAGGGATGGGCGCAAGATGATTGCGTTCGTATGCGTTCTTCATCTGGAGGAGTTGCAACAGCAGTAGAACGAGCTTTCATAAAAAATGGAGGGATTGTTTGTAGCTGCACATTTAGTTTTGGAAAGTTTGAGTTTGATTTTGCTGAGACAGAAGATGAAGTATGTAAATTTACAGGTTCAAAATATGTGAAAAGTAATCCTGAGGGAGTATATAAGAAAATTTTACAAAAACTCAAATTGGGAAGAAAGGTGCTTTTTATTGGGTTGCCATGTCAGGTTTCAGCGGTCAGGCATTATACAAAGAATCATCAAAATTTGTATACCGCTGATTTAATTTGCCATGGAACACCTTCACCACAAATTTTGGACAGCTTTTTGTTTGATTATGGGATTCGATTAACAGAAGTTCAAAGCATTAGATTTCGGGAGAAAAATAATTTTAAATTGGAACAGAATGGAAAGCGTTTTGCAGTTCCGATAACAACTGATAATTATATGATGACATTTTTGAACTCGACAACATACACGGAGAATTGTTATCAATGTCAATATGCCAAGATTGAAAGGCCCGGTGATATTACCCTGGGGGATTCATGGGGAAGTGAACTTGAAAAAAGCACCCAAGATAAGGGTATTTCTTTAGTGCTTTGCCAAAATGAAAAGGGAAAAGAACTTATAGATCAAGCAGATTTAACTCTTGTAGATGTTGATTTGAAAAAAGCGATAGAAAGCAATCATCAATTATATCAGCCCTCTCAGAAGCCTAAGCAACGGGCAGTGTTTTTTAAGGAATTGAAAAAGGGGTATGGATTTAAGAAAGCAGTAAAAAGATGTTACCCTAAGAAGTACTTGAAAAATATCGTAAAGACCGTGTTATATAATATGAAATTTATAGGGGGCAGAACCGCTATTAAATAATAGTTGTTATGGCTACAAAGGGCAGGTTGAAATAAATATTTCGAACGCTTGCAAAAATTATACTCAACTGGTTTATGAAAAGCCAGAGAAAACAGGATGTACATTTTCTGTCGTTAAAAATCCTTTTTGGGAGATGGTTTGCGACGGCTTCACTATAAAATGTCTTAATCTTCATAAGCTAAAATACGCGATTTGTGAAAGTAGAATCCGATTGGTTTGTTGGGATTTTATGGTTTACAAATATATCTTATGAAGAAAGAGGCATAATATGAAAAAAGTAGTGAGCGTTATTATACCTGTGTATAACGTAGAAGAATTTATTTTTAGAACAGTGGAATCGGTAATGAACCAAGACTATAAGAATATAGAAATTATTTTGGTCGATGATGGTTCGCTAGATAATTCGGCAAAAATAATTAATGAACTGGCGAAGAAAGACGATAGAATTACTTGTGTACATAAAGAAAATGGTGGCGTTTTGTCCGCAAGAAATGCGGGACTTAGAATAGCTTCAGGTGAGTATGTGACATTTATTGATGGAGATGATTGGGTAGAGCCAAAGTATATTTCATGTCTATTAAATCTTGTGGAAAGTAATAAGTGTGAAATTGGCATGAATAAAAATAATTATTCAGATTATAATACAAAATCCAATGAAGAAGAGTATGTTGTATCAGCCGAAAAAGCTATTGAATGGATTTACTTGGGCGATATTTTTGTTGCAGTTTGGAATAAGATTTATAGCATGAAGTTTCTAAAAAATAATATTCTTTTTGATGAAAAAATTTGGTACGGTGAAGGAATGCTGTTTAATATTGACTGTCTTCAATTTGTAGATAGTATTGCCGTTGGAGAAAAAAGTGTTTATCATCAGGTAAGTAATCCAAATTCAGCGATGCGAAAATTTAATGTTGATAGCAACCTTTGTGGAATCAGATCACTGGAAATTCAAAAGAAACATTGGAGAAAATCAAATCCGGCAATAGTAGATGCTTGGAATTATCGTGTAACAGTAAAAGGTGACAGGCACCAATGTGGTCAACCTAGTGTCAACTTAAGACAAGTGCCTGGTCAGAGCAATG
>CAUCWU010000047.1 GCA_958446555.1 uncultured Lachnospiraceae bacterium
TCATTTAACAAGTATAAAAAAATGTTGCAGTTTGACCAATTCGTAACGTTTCTCTTCTATTTGCTTTGTATGAAAAGAAAATACAAGTCTCTCATTTTCTCTAGATTTTGCGCGAAAAATGCCGACCTAGAAGTTTTTCTTCTAGATCGGCACCAACGACCCCATCAATTATTATAATTCCACATTTAAATTTTTCGGGCCAAAACCAAGTGGCAGTATCTCTTTTAATGTCATAATCTTGTAATCACTCGGAGATGTTCCTAAAATAATTGGGAACGTCTCATAATCACAAAACTCCATCATAACCTGACGGCATACACCACACGGAGCGGTCAATACTAGATCGCCACCCTCTGGTCCTGCTACAATTGCAATCGCTGCAAAGGAGCGTTCTCCCTCACTGACTGCCTTAAAAAATGCCGTGCGCTCTGCACAGTTGCTCGGTGTATAGCCGGCATTTTCAATATTGCAACCGCGATAGATTTTTCCGTCTGTGGTAAGAAGAGCTGCTCCTACCTGAAAATGAGAATACGGCGTATAGGCCATTTTTCTGGCCTCAATTGCTTCTTCGATCAAACTTTTTGCGTCGATATTCATAAAATATTCCATCCTGCCGGGCAACTTGATACCCGGCAGCCTTTCTTAAGCTTACTTTGACTTGATATATGGCTTTCCGTTTGCAGCCGGAACTCTTGCCTTGCCGACGAACAGTACCAATGCCAAAATTGTTACGATATACGGAATCATAGAAATTAAGTTCGGAGAAACAATATTGCTGGTTCCTGCGATCACCTTAACTCCACTGCAAAGGCCAAACAGCATGCAGGCAAGCATTGCACCATGCGGTGTAAACTTACCAAAGATAACGGCTGAAATCGCCATAAAGCCTTGTCCTACGATAACAGCTGGCTTAAACTGGTTTGTCGTTGCCATTGTGATATAGGCACCGCCAAGTCCTGAGAAAAATCCAGACAATACAACAGCAATATAACGCGTTCTTGTGACATTGATACCCAACGTATCACAAGCCTGCGGATGCTCACCAACTGCACGAAGGCGAAGACCAAACTTTGTCTTATAGAATAAGAACCATACAACTGCCACACAGATAAAGCAAAGATATCCTGCAACATGAATGTTTAATACATTGTTCCAGAAAGAGCCTGCCGGGAACACACCGTCAAGCAGCTTTGGAAGACGGCTTGCTGAATCAGTGATTGCCGGTGTATCGGTACTATCCTCAAATAGCACACGGCAGATAAAGATTGCAATACCTGGTGCCAAAAAGTTAATTGCAGTACCAGAAATGGTCTGATCTGCATTGCAAGTGATGCAGGCAAATGCATGAATCAGTGCAACCAAGCCACCTGCCACTCCGGCAAGCACAAATGCAAGCCACGGAGCACCTGGGATAAAGTAACAAAGTGCTGCACCAGTGAAGGCACCTACTGTCATCATTCCCTCAATACCGATATTGACTACACCGCTTCGCTCAGAAATACAAGAGCCAAGAGCCGCATACAGAAGCGGAGGTGTTGCAATCAGCATTGCATTGATCAAAAGTCCAAGATCTTTTATAAATTCATTCATCTTACTTTCCTCCCTTCTGCAGCTTCTTCTGAGCAAATGCCTTAAATACATGTGAGATTGCAATAATCAAAACAATCGCACCCATGATGATATCGAGCACTTCCTTTGGTGCACCGACCAAATTCAGCTTAGAACCGCCGTACTTCATCGCACCATAGAAAAGACCAGCGAAGATGCATCCGATTGGGTTGGAGCTTGCAATTAGTGCAACGGTAATTCCCTGGAAACCGAAGCCCTCCTGGCCGGAGAACTGTGCGATGTGCATTGCGTTCCCAAGAATCTGAATTGCACCGCCAAGACCAGCAAGTGCACCGGAAATTGCAAGTGCCTTCATAACGGAAGCACCAGAATTGATACCGCCGTACTCTGCTGCATGGCTGTTGAAACCAACACTTCGAAGCTCATAACCAAGTGTTGTCTTGTTGATTAGATACCAAATCACGATTGCTGCAATGAGTGCCAAAATGATACCATAGTTGATTGTTGTACAGCCTGTCATCTGACGAACAGACAGAGGCATTAACATCTTTGCATTGTCTAAGATATCAATCGTTGCTTCCTTTGATGGAGCCTTGATGCCCGGAAGATTTACGATATAGTTGGAGAGATAATAGGCAATCCAGTTCATCATAATGAAAGAAAGAACCTCATTGATGCCCTTCTTTACCTTTAACAGACCACAAAATGCAGACCAAAGTGCACCTGCTACTGCCGCTGCGATCAAACAAAGTGGAACGGTAATGATCGCTGGAAGCGGACAAAACATTCCGATCACAGTTGCTGCAAGACTTCCCACTACAAACTGACCCTCTGCTCCAATGTTAAATACACCGGTGCGGAATGAAAATGCAACACTAAGACCGGTAAAGATCAAAGGAGTTGCATAGACAACTGACCATGCCAAAAACTTTGGCTTACTAAAAATTCCTGTAAACAACTTTGCATAAATGACACCCGGATTCATTCCTGCAACAGCAAGGATAATCGCACCAGTCAAAAAGCCGATCAGAATTGCAAACAGCGTATAAATAATATTTCCTTCTATAATACTCTTCTTATGCTTCATGCTGCTTTCCTCCTGCCATCATAATTCCAAGTGTCTTCTCATCTGCACCTGCTGCCGGCATGTTTCCTGTAATCTGACCATCGAAGATAACCTCGATACGGTCAGACACGCTCATAATCTCATCAAGCTCGAAAGAGACCAAAAGCACAGCCTTATTCTTATTTCTCTGCTCAACCAGATAGCGATGGACAAACTCAATCGCACCGACATCAAGACCACGGGTTGGATTGACTGCAATCAAAAGATCAGAATCGTTTGTAATCTCTCTCGCGATGATGACCTTCTGCTGATTACCACCAGAAAGCGTGCCTGCCGGACGATTTTCACTTCCCTTTGGACGAATATCAAACTTTTCTACCAGTTCTTTTGCATGAGCCATAATCGCATTCTTCTGCAAAACGCCCTTCTTTGAATATGGTTCCTTCATATAATTTTGCAAAATCAGGTTTTCAGCAACGGAAAATTCCAAAACCAAACCATGCTTTTGACGGTCGGCCGGAATACTGGTGATTCCACTCTCGAAAACCTCTCTTGGCTTTTTGTTAAACACATTTTTGCCATTGACAAGAACCTCTCCGGAATCGCCTTTTTTCAAACCAGTCAAAATCTCGACAAGCTCAGTCTGTCCATTTCCATCGACACCGGCAAGACCAACAATCTCACCTCTTCGAACAGACAAATTCAGACCCTTTAAGATCTCGACGCCACGATAATCCTTTCCGTGAAGATCCTTCACTTCAAGAACCACCTCGCTAGGCTCGATGTCCTTTTTGTTGACCTTGAATTCGACTTTTCTACCAACCATCATTGCAGCTAGCTCATTCTCATCGACATCGCTAACCTTGACGGTATCAATGTACTTGCCCTGACGAATAATCGTACAGTAGTCGGCACAGGAGGTAATCTCCTTTAATTTATGGGTGATCAGAATGACCGATTTGCCATCAGCTGTCAGATTCGAAATGATCTCCATGAGCTCAGTAATCTCCTGAGGTGTCAAGGATGCCGTTGGCTCATCCAAAATCAAAATATCTGCTCCACTGTAAAGAACCTTTAAAATCTCGACACGCTGCTGCATACCGACCGAGATATCCTCGATCTTCGCATCTGGATCGACCTGCATGTTGTAGCGCTTGGAGATTTCAAGCACCTTCTTGCGCGCTGTCTTTAAATCAACCGTAAGCCCCTTCATCGGCTCCATACCAAGAATAATGTTCTCAGTGACAGAAAACGGCTGTACCAACATGAAATGCTGGTGAACCATACCGATTCCAAGCTCAATTGCGCGGCTTGGACTGTGGATAACCTCCTCTTTTCCTCCGACAAAAATCTGTCCGGATGTCGGCTGATACAGACCGTACAGTACGTTCATAAGTGTACTCTTTCCAGCTCCGTTCTCACCTAGGATTGCATGAACCTCACCCTTGTGAACGAGCAGATTGACGTGGTCATTTGCTGTAAAATCGCCAAATTTTTTGACGATCTCTCGCATTTCGATGGCCGGCTTCGTCATATCCATATGACTGATTCTCTCCATCTCTTCCTCCTCCTTCGTCTTTATAAGCATTCGGGTTTGACCCGATTTTGCAGGCATCTACTAGGGATCAAATAGGAACCAAATGTCCTGACACGATCCCAAAATCATTTATGTGGTGACAACATCCAAAAAGCCGTTTTCTCTTGCTAGCTTTTCGAGTTCTTCCATATATTCCTTTGACGGACTCTGATAAATCCTGTACTCTTCCCTGACGCCAAACGGACGGTAAGAGATGAGCTTATAGCGAACCGGATGAATGCTTTGATAGGGCAAAAGCAGCTTTCCGGATTGAATAATTGTATTTTCAATATCAAATAGACCAGGGACAACGACCGTGCGAATCTCAAACAACTTTCCGCACTCTGCCAAAAATACAGCATTTTGAAGTGTATTCTCATTTGGCATTGCTGTCACTTTGATGTGATCGGCCAGATCAAATGCCTTTACATCTAGCATCACACCGTCTGTAACAGAAAGAAGCTCTTCTTTTCCTTCAAAAAGTGTGCTTCCATTGCTATCCATCATCGTGTTCAGTCCAGCCTGTTTGCATAATTGAAACAGTTCTGTGACAAACTCACAGTACAGACTGCACTCTCCACCTGAAACCGTGACACCGCTGATAAATGGAATCTGCTTTTTGATCTGCTCAAAAACCTCCTCTGGTGTCAGATTACAGATGCGGGGGCTGCTTCCAAAACGGCAAGTCTTGATGCAGGTATCGCATCCGACGCACTTTTCTGGATAGAAATGTACGCTGCCAGATTCATTTTGGAGTGCCCCCGCCGGACAGACCTGCACACAGGCCATACAGCCTGTGCACATATTTCTTGTCTCTGGGTTATGGCAGTAGCGACAATCCCAGTTACAGCCCTGAAAGAACACGGCTGTACGATTTCCGGGACCATCTACACTGCTAAATGGAATAATTTTATTGACTGGTGCCGTGATCATTATCGGATCCTTCTTTCCTGAATATGGCCATTCTCGGTTGCACCAGTTGCAAGCTGGGTTGTATTCTGAAGAACACTCTCACCCTTTTGATACTTTTCAATCTCAGAACGCTTTGCAAGATATCCAGTGACACGAATGACATCGGCATCGCTCTCATAGAAGGACAGGTAACGAAGATCTGCCTGGAATGCACCCTTTACGATATCCAGAACGAACTGTGGGTTCTTGTGTACGGTCACATCTACCGGGAAAATATCTCCAGTTCCAGATGGAAAGTACTTATGGAAACGGCTGCAATGGCGAAGCTGATCAATTAACTCCTTTGGCTCCTCACCAATCGGAATTCTCGTTCCTGGTGTGATATTCTTATCCTGCGCAATACCAACCTGTGCATGGAGTAAGAAATGTCCACCAGTTGCCTCACAATACGGATTTACATGGGCATTGTTAAAGGCATTGATTGCCTCCATGATCTCAACACCGAGGTCATCTGCCTCCTTGTCATGGCCAAAACGAGCATCCTTGCCCTCAAGAGCCATCAAGGTATTGACACACTCTGCCATTCCGACCATACCAAACATTGCAGTAAATCGATCTCTGTGGATAAAACCTTCTTTTGCAAGGAAGTTGCTCTCAAAGAAACCACTTTCCTCAACCTCAAAACGAATACGAGCATCCATATAGCGAGCCATGCGATCCATTACATATGGCAGCTGATTTTCAAAGAAGTCCTTCTTATCCTTTGCGCGCTTTGCAATATTTCCAAGAATCAGACGGCACAGGGTATAGGAACCACCGCCCAAAAGCAAACCATTGTAGCAGCTTGCGATGACATAATTTTCACCAAGCTCTTTTTTGAACATCTTATGGTTTGCGAAGCTTGGCTTTGCTGTCTTAAGAGCTGTCTTCACACACTCAATACCAAAATCGTCTGGTGTGATGTCCTGATCGTACTTCATCGTGATATTTGGAACGGCATCCTCAAGCTCTCTTTCAACTTCTAAAATCAAACGGCCAGCTCTGGTTGCCTTTGGTCCGATATCTGCATGTGAGAAAGAATCCAAAACAGTTCTATCAATATGGGTGAAGAACAGCTTAAATAACTTCTTTGCCTGTGCCTCATCGACATCATCCATAAATGGCTCTAACAATTCATCAATATTTCCTAAGTAAACCGGATAGTTTGTGACACTCGGCACATTCTTATAGAAAATCAGAAGAGAGTTTAATGCCTCATAGATATCCTTCGGTGGGTCAAGCTGTAAAAACTTACTGCCCTCTCTCATAAACTTTGCATAATCCGGCACAATGTATCTTGGGCGAACCGGTGCATGACCCTCAAACAGATCACAGATGCACTGCTTTCCCTCTACCGGCTCAAGTAGCTCCTCAAGTCCATCTGGAAGATCTAGTACCTCCAAAAGAGAATCTGCCTGTCCTGCTAAGTTGGTCAGCTTCTGCTCATGCGTCAACTTACGGCTTGTGATGATATTTAAGATTTCCTGTCGAGTATTTTCGACACGTTCCATTGATATTGGTCTCAAAATGGCACCATCCTTTCTGTAATAAATCCGATAATCAGATTCCATAAATAAATTCTGTACCTTTGCAGCAATTGACACATTTTTTCATTTTCTATGACAATACGCTGCTCTATTTAAAAATTTGACATTAAGATTTGCTCTTCATTCCTATTTTATACTGTTTTCTCCTTTTAGTAAAGAGTTTTTCCAAAAGAAAAATCGCCACAGCATTGCTGTGACGACTCTTTTATAATACTTTTGAGAGGAACTCTCTTGCTCTTTCTGTCTTTGGATGTGCAAAAAACTCTTTCGGATCTCCACTCTCTAGAATCTGACCATCATCCATGAAGATGATTCGATTTGCAACCTCTCTTGCAAAGCCCATCTCATGGGTGACAACAATCATCGTCATGCCTTCAGCAGCGACATTTTTCATCAAATCCAGTACCTCTCCAACCATCTCTGGGTCGAGGGCACTTGTCGGCTCATCAAACAAAATCACATCTGGATTCATTGCAAGCGCACGCACAATTGCAACACGCTGCTTCTGACCACCAGAAAGGGTAGATGGATAGACATCTGCCTTTGACTCGAGGCCGATTCTCTTTAGAAGAGCCATTGCCTCGTTTTTTACTTCCTCATGAATCTGCTTTTTGCTCTTGCCAGTCTTTTGCTTTTTCGCTTCCTTGCGGCGCACATACTCTGGCGCTAACATAATATTCTCCAACACAGTCTTGTTGTTAAACAAATTAAAATGCTGGAATACCATGCCCATATGGCGGCGGTGAACATTGATATCAACGCTCATATCAGCGATATCGACACCGTTAAAAATGATCTTTCCTGCTGTTGGATCTTCCATGCAGTTTAGGCATCTTAAAAATGTACTTTTTCCGGAACCAGACGGTCCGATGATTGCTACAATATCGCCCTTCTCGACCTTAAAGTTGATTCCCTTTAGAACCTCAAGATCATGAAAACTTTTTCTTAAATCAATTACGTCTATCACTCTTCTTCAGGCTCCTTTCCATTAATTTAATACCAAGACTGATCAGAAGTACAATCACAATATAGATCAATGCCATTACCAGATATGGTACCATAAATTCATAGCTGTTGGTTCCGATATAGTTGAATGCTACATACAGATCGGCGGCACCGACGAAGCTGACAACTGATGTCTCCTTAACCAGTGCAATAAACTCATTGCCAAGTGTCGGCAGGATATTCTTTACAGCCTGCGGGATGACGATTTTGATCATTGTAACTGAAAAGCTCAGTCCCACTGCTCTTCCTGCCTCCATCTGTCCCGGATCAACTGACTCAATACCGGCACGCATCATCTCTGAGATATAGGCTCCACTGTTCAATCCGAAGACAAGCATGGATACCTGTACTCCTGTCATATGCACGCCCAGAAGAGGAAGCAATACATAATAACAAACCAACAGCTGCACTACCATTGGTGTTCCACGGAACAATCCGACATAAAAGCTACAAAAGCCATTCAGCACACGCGGAAGTTTTTTATACTTTGGCATGACTCTGACAGATGCAATCAGCGTTCCAATCAGAATACCAACCAAGAGACCCACTACCGCAATTAAAACCGTATTTTGCAGACCTTCCACAACTCGAACATAGCCGCGCTGCTCCCAGAACATCTCAACAAAACGGTCTATTTTTCGACCAAAATCTCCCATCCTGTTACTCCTGTTTTATCCTAAATTCTCTTAATATGATACCAAGGTCAAAAGCTGCTTTTCTCTCAATCCTTTTGACCCCAATCATAAATGCTTTACAGTGCGTTGATTGCGGCTGTGATGCTTGCTGCCGGTGCTGCATCGATGATAACATAGTTTAAGTTACCGTTTAACAGATCCTGTACAGCTAAAGAGCCGTTCTTGTATCCAGTCAGAGTTACATCATAGCCTGGAAAATCCCAATCCTCACTACCCTGAACATAGAACTGACCTGTGGTTCCGTTCTGAACACCGATCTTTGTCTTGCTGTCGAAGGTGTTTAAAATAGCCTCTACATCTTCCTTTGTCTTGCACTCATCGAAAGTAGTATCATCTGCTGCAACAATCAGCTTCTGAGATGCATTGTAATATGGATCAGAGAAAGTAACCTGCTCTTTTCTGCTCTCGTTGATTGTCAGACCTGCCATTGCGATATCGCACTTGTGCTGTCCTACAGAAAGACATACTGCATCGAAATCCATGTTCTGGATCACCAGTTCCTTGCCTAAATAATCAGCAAGCTGTGCTGCGATCTCCATATCGATACCACAGTAATCCTCACCCTTCATATACTCGAATGGCTCAAAACCTGCATTGGTTGCTACAACAAGCTGATCCTTAGACTCATCATACTGTGCAGACTTTACCATAACCGGCTCGCCATCGCCAAAATAGTGATTGCAAATCTCATCGAAAGTACCATCCTCCATGATCTTTGCGATGAACTCATTGGTCTTCTCTAACAGCTCTGGCTCATCCTTATCAACACCATATGCATACTGCTCACTTGTCAGATCAATATCAATGACACGAACCTTTGCATTCTCATCAACCTTTGCTGCGTCTTCTTTAGAAGATGCCTCGCTGGAAGCTTCTGCCTCAGAAGATGCATTTTCAGAAGATACTTCCTCGCTGGAAGCCTCCTCTGAAGATACCTCTTCAGATGCCTTCTCTGTTGCTTTTTCAGTCTCCTTCTCAGTCTTTGCTTCGGTTGCTGCCTCAGTTGCTGTCTCCTTTGTAGCTGCTGCTGTGGTAGTCTTCTTGCTGTCGTTGCTTGAACCACATCCTGCAAGCATTACTGCTGCTGCCATCGAAACTGCTGTCATTGATGCAAATACTTTTCTCATAATCTCTTCTCCTCTTTTTGAGCTGTGGCTCTCCTAATTGGATTTGCATGCAGCTCGCGATGCACCGATTCTTGGTGCAAAAAGATGGCAGTGACCCTGTCACTGCCACCCCATTATGGCACTACCTACTAATTAGTCCAGTTCGTATACGTCGCCGTACTTCTCTTCGAACTCTTCCTTATTCTTCGGAACTACCAGATCACCGGCAATGATGTCTTCCTTTGCCTTCTCGATCTTCTTGATGACATCCTTGGACAGATTGTCAGTTACCGGAGCGATATCAACACCGCCTGCTGCTAAGTCATAAGTCTTAACGCCGCCCTCGATGGTTCCAAGGATGGTTTCCTTTGTTGCATCGTAGCAAGCATTATCAACTCTCTTTAATGCAGAGGTCAGAATGGTTTCTGGAGCCAATGGACTCTGGTCAGAGTCAACACCGATTGCCCAAATGCCGTTCTCCTTGCAGCCATCGATAACACCGATACCGGTACCACCTGCTGCATGGAAGATAACGTCTGCATCATTTGTTACCATGTTATTTACAGCAGACTTTCCGCCACTTGCATCACCAAAGGAGTTTGCATTGTACTGAAGAATGGTTGCATCCGGATTTGCATCCAAAACACCTGCCAGATAACCATATCCGAAGGAGTTCATTGTCTCATTTGCTGCACCAGTAATGAAACCTACAACATTGCTCTCAGTTGTGTAACCTGCTGCCAAACCTACTAAGTAGGAAGCCTGCTCCTGCTCGAACATCATGCAAGTTACGTTGTCAAGATCTGAATTAGAAGAATCATCAACGATTGCAAACTTCTGATCCGGATACAGCTCTGCTGCGTCACGAACAGCATCTGCCATCATATAGCCGATACAGATGATCAGATCATAATCCTCATCCAAGAAGCTCTCGATGTTTGGAACATAATCAGCATCGCCCTTGGACTCAATGTACTTAACCTCACAGCCGAAATCCTCGCCTGCTCTCTGTAAGCCTTCCCATGCAGACTGGTTGAAGGAACCATCATTTACGCCGCCGACATCAGTAACCATACCGATCTTAAAGCCGGTTCCGTCGATATCCTCTTCGGTCTCAGACTCAGACTCTTCCTCAGAAGCCTTCTCAGAAGATGCTTCCTCGCTGCTTGCCTCTTCGCTAGATG
>CAUCWU010000048.1 GCA_958446555.1 uncultured Lachnospiraceae bacterium
ATTCCGCCACAACTGCATATACACTTGTCTGTATTGATTATGAAAAACAGTGCGGGCGACAGGACTTGAACCTGCACGTCACGGGACACTAGAACCTAAATCTAGCGCGTCTGCCAATTCCGCCACGCCCGCGTGTTTACACAATCTGACATTGAGACACTTGCCTCAACGCAAGAGATATAATACCACATGAAATTTGATTTGTCAACAAGAATTTTCAGAGTTTTCTCAAAAATTTAGAAAAAAGCAATACTCGATAAATGTATCCTGATAAACCTTTACAAAAGTGCTAATAACACTTGCAGTTTTTCGCATTTCCTGTTACAATAAACCATAGTTATGCCAACGAAAACAGGTATGGAGCACGATATGCGATTGCATAGTGGCTGCATGCAAAAAGAGCAGGCAGAATGAGAGGTAGCACAGCCATGATAGAAAAAGAACGCGGAAGTGAATTAATCAGAAAGTTTGTTGTATCTCAGGAGATGCCGGACGACGAGATCGCCAGCCTAAGCCTAGATGAACTTACTTATATTTACTTCAACACAGAGATTGCAAAAAAAGATGAGAGATACAAGGCAATCCATTTCCCGATTAAGCAACAGATCCTTTACTGGGGTGTTGTTGATGCGATCAAGAAGGCAGAGACACTTTACGTTGCATTTACAGAGAAACCAAGGTATCCGTATCTTGATCCGGGCAGGAATGTATGGCTGTTTTCAACAGAAGAAAACTTGACCAGAGCACTCAATAAGCTGTCTGAGGACCGTGGACTTCATTTGATTTATCAGAAGCTTCCAAATAAAGTGATCATTCCATTTTTTGCTCAGCTGTACTACTGGGGCATTGAGCAGGTGATCATCGACAATATGAATCACCCGATGATCGTAAAGCGTTCCGATGTGATGCCAGAGATGGATCAGAAAAAGGACGAGAAAAAGCAGCAGGATCTGTGCAATGGAAAGTTACAGGCTGCACTGATTCAGCATGCACAGTTTATGGCTCAGAATCCAGATGCTTCTGTATTTAAGGAAGATAAGGAAAAGCTGAAGGTTTACACCATCTTAGCAAACAACGTATTCTTTGAGGTTTGCGATGCGAAGTTTATGGCGCCGACTGTTATGGAGAAGGATGGAAAGACCTACCGTGCAGGAGAGGAAATTCCGGAGGGGGCACGCCCAGCAATCGTATTCCTTGGAAAGAAGGATTCTGATCAAAAGGCATTGCCACTGTTTACCGATATCACAGAGTTCATGAGAGTCTATAAGCCGCATGAGATGGGCATCTCCATTGTCACCTACGAGGCAGCTGAGAAGATGGCAAAGGTAAACAATGCTGAGATCGTAATCAATCGAAACGGCACCGGCCTTACTGTGAACGAGCATGTGATGGGCTTGATTGATAAGATCCGTGCAAAGAAAGAAGAAGTTAAGGAAAAGGCAGCTGAGCAGGCAGAAGAGAATGATGAAACACCAAAGAGTGAACCAACCGTTTCCATACCGAAGACTGTAATGCCAACAGAGGCAAAGCCAAAGACAGAAAGTGCACCAGAAGAGCCACAGGGCGAGGTAACATACGGTGACTTGGTAGAAGAACCAGATCTGTTAATGGGTGCTTTAAAGAGAACAGCAAAGGCAACCAGACAGGTAAAGCGTATGTGGCTTGCACAGCGTATGCAGGGCAACAAGGAAGGTTACCTGTTAGTGGCAGAGACCACCAGTAGCTCAGACACCGTGCTTGAGCAGTTAAAGCTTGCAGCAAAGGATTATCTGAATGGAAAAGAGATCGAGTGCCGCAGAGCAGATCCGACTGCACTTGCAATTGTAGATAACATCAAACCATTTTATAAAAAAGGTATTTTTGGCTAATGCTAAGAATAACAGGCCATTCTGAATCAGGCAGAGTGGCCTTTCCTTTTTTAGAAAAGGAACAGAACAATTCGTAGGTATCAACACTATAATATAGGAGAATGTATGAATATACTTGATATTATCGGCCCTGTGATGGTTGGCCCATCAAGCTCTCACACAGCAGGAGCTGTTCGAATCGGTCAGGTAGCAGGAAAGCTTCTCGGTGAACCAGTGAAAGAGGCAAAGATCCATCTGCACGGCTCGTTTTGGGCGACTGGAAGCGGTCATGGCACAGATCGTGCGATTGTTGCTGGTCTGTTGGGACTGGCAGTTGACGATGTCCGTATCCCGGACAGCTTTTCGATTGCACAGCAGAAGGGCATGGTTTTTTCATTTGATCATGTGGAGCTTGTGGATGCACATCCAAACACCGTCAAATTAAACTTGACAGGAGAAAGTGGAAGTGTACTTGAGGTAGTCGCTGCGTCAATTGGAGGCGGACGAATCCGCGTCTGTAAGATTGATGGTCTTCCAGCTAATTTTGAGGGTGACTATCCGACACTGATTGTTCGAAACCTCGATCAGCCAGGCCATGTGATGGAAGTTACCGCAATGCTTGGGCACAAAGGAGTTAATATCGCAACCTTGCAGCTGTTTCGACAAAGCAGAGGTGGACAGGCAGCAATGGTCATCGAGTGTGACCAGGAGGTGCCAGCAGAATCCATCAAGTGGCTGTCCAGACAGGAGGGCATTGTGAAGGTAACGTATTTAAGCCAAGCACAGGGTGAATGAGAAAAAACACATGAAACGTAAAATTGGCACAGATGTGTCAGCTTACAAAATGCGAAAGGTTGATCTATGTATAAATCATTAGAAGAAATTGCGAAAGTTTCCAAAAGCCAGAATATCCCATTTTGGCAGGTAATCTTAGAGGACGACTGCAAGGAACGCATGGTAAGTCCAGAACAGTCAAAACGGGAACTGATGGCAATGTATCAGGCGATGAAAGAGGCAGATGCCGATTATAATGCCAAGCAACGCTCACGAAGCGGCATGGCAGGTGGCAATGGCCAACTGTTTCACGATGCAGTGGTCAGTGGAAAAACGATCTGCGGACCAGTGATTGCATCGGCAATTGAAAAGGCGTTAAAGATGGGCGAGTCCAATGCCTGTATGAGACGTATTGTGGCTGCACCGACAGCAGGAGCCTGTGGCGTGGTTCCAGCCGTATTTTTGACAATGCAGCAGCAAAGAAACATTGATGATGAGCGTATGCTTGAGGCAATGTATATTGCATCTGGTGTCGGTGGCGTGATTGCAAGCCGTGCGTTTTTGGCAGGTGCAGCTGGTGGCTGTCAGGCAGAGATTGGCTCGGCAAGCTCGATGGCGGCAGCAGGTGCAGTCTATCTGGCTGGCGGAGACACCGATGCGATCATCCATGCGGCAGCAATGGCAATGAAAAACTTGCTAGGTCTTGCCTGCGACCCAGTTGCAGGACTTGTCGAGGTGCCGTGTGTCAAGAGAAATGTGGTGGGTGCTGTCAATGCACTGTCAGCAGCAGATATGGCACTTGCCGGTATCAGAAGCATCATTCCACCGGATGAGGTGTTTGATGCGATGAGAAGCATTGGAATCAGCTTGCCGGAGGCAATTCGCGAGACAGGAAAGGGCGGTCTTGCGGCAACCACAACCGGACAAGAGATTGCACAGAGGCTACAAAATGAGTAACAACAGTAGTCAAAAATACACGCAGAGCGGTCAAAACAGACAAAGTTGGACAGTGTCAATCGTTGGTGGACTGATCTTATTTTTGTGTCTGGTCTGTGTCAGTGTCACGATCACACTTAACTTTCGCCCACTTTACTATATGGATATGAAGTTCCTTCATATTTCAGAGGACAGCGGCTACAGCGATGAGGTGATCAAAAAAAATTATGACGTATTAATTGACTATAATAACGTCTGGCACACAGAGACACTTGATTTCCCAGATTTTCCAATGTCTGAGTCTGGCCGAATCCACTTTGAGGAAGTAAAGAAAGTGTTTGGCGTATTTGAGTATGGGGCAATCATTTTGCTTCCAATCTCAATTGTCATCATCGTGATTGCAAACAAAAGAAAACTTGGCCGGATGTTTGCTGCGGCAGGAATTTGTAGCATCGGTATTCCGGCAGCGCTTGGTCTTTTGATTGCATCAAACTGGGAGTGGGTGTTTGTCACCTTCCACAAACTGGTCTTTCGAAACGATTACTGGCTGTTTGATCCCAATACAGATCCGGTAATTTTGATTTTGCCGGATGCATTTTTTATGCACTGTGCAGCAATGATTCTACTTCTTGTATTGGCAGGAAGTGCCGCTTTTTTTGCCACTTGGAAAAAGACAAAGAATCGGCAAGGGTAAGTGCCAAAAGGCGCAAAAGAAAAGGAGAAAAAAGATGGAAAGGATTAAAGAAGCAACCGGAGCGACGATTCGCCCGGAGGATTTTGCTTATGAAACCGTATTCTATGCATCTGATTTTGGTGCATCACCAGAAAAAAGTGCGGTAGAGAATACAAAAGCAATCAATCTTGCGATTAAGAAAGCGTCAAGCTGTGGCGGCGCAACAGTTGTGATTTCAAAGGGTGAGTATCGCACCTATACAATTGAGTTAGCAAGTCATCTGCATCTTCATTTTGAAGAGGGGGCTGTGATTCGCGCAGCGAGAACCGATATCAAGCATTCCTATGTCAATCAGGATGGCGAGGGTGGCAATTACTTAGAACCAGAAGTCAACCGTTTCGTTGGACTTCAGGATCACGGCCACAGCTACTTTGCAAACAGCCTGTTTTACGGAGCTGATTTGACAGATATCATGATCTCTGGTGACGGATTGATTGACGGCAGCAGTTGGAATGAAGAAGAAAACTGCCGCGAGTATGTCCTTTTAGGCGGGGACCCGTCTGAGCCGACCTACCGAAATGAAAAAGGTCATAAGGGCGAGTGGTTTGGCAACAAGGCAATTGCCTTGGTTCGCTGTAAAAATGTCGTATTGACCGATTTTTCACTTGTCATTGGCGGCCACTTTGCAATTATTGCAGAGGGCGTTGAAAATATGTATGTCGATGGCATTTTGATTGATACGAACCGCGATGCATTTGATGTGGACTGCTGCAAGGATGTGACGGTTCGAAACAGTGTGTTCAACTCCTTGACCGATGACGGTCTTGTTATGAAGAGTTCTTATGGAGCTGGCGTTTTTATGCCGCTTGAAAATGTGCTAATTGAGGACTGTAAGGTATCTGGCTATGATGCTGGAAGCGTCTATGCAAAGACGTTCACGAATGAAAAGCTAGTCGCAGAGGATCGCTGTGGTCCGACTGGACGAGTGAAGCTTGGAACAGAGTCCTCGTGCGGCTATCATCAGGTGACAGTTCGAAGAGTAGATTTTGAGCATTCAAGAGGATTTGCTCTTGAGGCAGTCGATGGAAGTGATTTGACTGATATCATTTTCGAGGACAGCCATATGAAATACATCAGCAGCTCACCGATCTTTATTCGTATCGGTGATCGCTGCCGTTTCCCAGTAACCGGTATGCAGATGACAGAGGAGGTTTCTGCAAAGTCTCCTAATGTTCGCTTGGATAACCGCGGTTTCGTGATTCCGGACAATGAGGAGTATCCAGTGATCCCGGCGATCCGCTACACACCTTCCTATAATAAGACAAAGCTTGTCAGCGTTGATGGTCGTTCCTTCTTTACTGTTGTCGATGAAGAAAATCCGGTGACAAAAAATGGGGCTAACCTTGTCGAGAGGAATGGTGTAACCTACGGAAAGGTCTATCAGCCAGGCGAGGGCTATGTGGCTGACGAGTCTCATCCACTAACAAAACCAGAGATTCTAGCAAGGGCAAATGGTTGTTCAAGACCGCTTGCAAAGGTAAAGAATATCCGTATTGCACATGTCACGGCAGAGAGTGTTGACCCGCGCTATCCGATTCTTCTTGCAGGTCTTGATGGCAGCAACATTGAAAATGTACAATTAGAAGATATTTCTGTCACCTACCGAGGTGGACTGACGATGGAGCATGCAACTGAGCAGCGCCAGCTAAATACCAATTGGGAGTATACCCAGTATCAGACAAAGCCAGCAGTGCAGAGTCTTCCGTGGCTGGTCAATACATTTTTCCTGAAAAACGAAGGACTTTTGCCAAGAGCAGACTGGGATGAAGAGACGAATGGCTGGAAAGATGATCCTTACAATGTGCCAGAGCTTCCAACCTCTTATCCAGAGCCAAGTATTTTTGGTATTTTGCCGGCATACGGTTTCTATGCTCGTCATGTCAAAGGTCTTGATGTAAAGGGGCTAAAGGTTGGTTTTGAGGTGACAGATACCCGCCATGCAATCGTTCTAGACGATGTAACCGATGCAAGCTTTGAGAACCTTTCTCTTCAGACAGTAGAAGAGACTGAACAGGTAGCCTTTGTCACAAGTATGTACAAGCGCCCAGCGAATTTAGAGTATGTGCCAGATCAGCCATATCATATGACAACAATTACAAATGTAGCGTTACCAGATGAAACTTCGATTAAGCTTGTCAAAGTAAATGCACCGGCACCGGGAACACCGAGAGATTCGTTCTATTCCAACCCGACACTTCCAATTCCGGAGAATGGATACCGCTATCAGGTTGAGACCGATGTCTATCCGTTGCCACTTACGGTTTTCCCACCGTTTGAAAATCAGACGACAAAGAAAACAAGAAATCCGGCAGAGGAGACGAGCCGAAAAGAAGTTCCAGGCATGATTTATAATGAAGGCTTGGCACAGCGCGAGTACACAGTTTACCGTGACCACGGAAAGTATGTATCCATCACAATGAAACAGATGACAAAAGAGCAGGTAGGAGAAATTGCAGCAGTTGAGCGCGCATGCTTCCTTCCGGCAGAGGCTGCATCCGAAAAAGACTTTGAGGAGCGCTTTGAAAGTCCAGCTTTTGTCTGCTACGGAGCCTACAACGAAGATGGTGAGCTGATTGGCTTTATCGACGGTGCTTCCTACGACAAGCCAGAGCTTCCAGATGAGCTGTATCACGATACATCAAAGCTTGTCACAAACGGCCCATGGCAGACCGTGTTTGGTGTCAACGTAATCGCTCGATACCGCAGAATGGGTGTCGCAGGTCAAATGGTTCGCCACTATGTAGAAGAAAGCCGAAAGCGCGGACAGGACGGAGTTGTCCTCACCTGCAAAGATCACCTTCGCCCACTCTACGAAAACGTCGGTTTCCTCTGGCAGGGCGTATCCGTCTCCACACACGGCGGCGTCAAGTGGAACGATATGTTGCTTCGCTTTCGCAAGGGAGAATAAAAAACTAAAAATAGGAAGAAAGAAATGAAAAAATTACTAGTTTACTTAAAGGCATACCGCAAGGAAGCATGCCTGGCTCCAGTATTTAAAATGCTTGAGGCAATTTTTGAATTGTTTGTTCCTCTTGTTATCAAGGGAATTATCGACTACGGTATTGCAAACGAGGATCGTATGTACTGTCTTCGCATGGGACTTTTGCTTTTACTTCTTGCCGTAATCGGACTTGCCATGGCAACTACAGCACAGTGGTTCTCGGCAAGAGCAGCTGCAGGATTTGCAGCAAAGATTAAGCAGGTATTAATGGAGCATATTCAGAAGCTTTCCTATACCGAGCTTGACACAATTGGTACCTCGACACTGATCACTCGTATGACAAGTGATGTCAACCAGGTTCAGACAGGAACGAACTTAGTGCTTCGTCTGTTCATGCGTTCTCCATTCATCGTATTTGGTTCGATGATCATGGCATTTACAATCGACTTTAAGGCAGCACTGATTTTTGTAGTTACAATTCCGTTACTGTCAGTTGTCGTATTTGGTATCATGCTTTCTAGCATTCCGCTGTACAAGAAGGTACAGGCACAGCTTGACCGTGTGCTTGGTATCACGAGAGAGAACCTAACCGGTGTCAGAGTCATTCGTGCATTCAACAAAGAGGAAGAGGAGATTGGTCATTTCAAATCAGAAAATGAGCAGTTTACCAAGCTTCAGATGTTTGTCGGAAAGATTTCTACTTTGATGAATCCGCTGACCTTCGTAATTGTAAACTCTGCAATTCTGGTACTGGTATGGACTGGTGCATGGCGAGTAGAGGGTGGCATTTTGACACAGGGTGCAGTTGTTGCACTGGTCAACTATATGTCACAGATTTTAGTTGAGTTAATTAAGCTTGCTGACTTGATCATCAATATCACAAAGGCAGTTGCCTGCGGAAACCGTATCCAGAAGGTACTTGATGTAGAGCCGTCTATGGCAAACGGAAGCGATAAGGAAGTTGCAGAGAAAGCGACTGCACCTGCAGTTGATTTTGACCATGTATCGTTAACCTATGCTGGTGCTGGTGCACCGTCTCTTACCGATATTGACCTTCATGTAAAGACAGGTCAGACAGTCGGAATCATCGGAGGAACCGGTTCTGGTAAGACTTCTGTTGTCAATCTGATTCCGCGTTTCTACGATGCGACAGAGGGTACCGTTCGCGTCTTTGGAAAGCCAGTGAAAGAGCAGGATATCGAGTCACTTCGAAGCCAGATCGCTGTTGTTCCGCAAAAGGCAGTCTTGTTTGCAGGAACGATCCGCGAGAATATGAAGTGGGGTAAGAAAGATGCAACCGATGAGGAGATCATGGAGGCACTTGCCATTGCTCAGGCAACTGAGGTCGTAGAAAAGAAAGAGGGCGGCCTTGACGCCATGATTGAGCAGGGCGGAAAGAACCTCTCTGGTGGTCAGAGACAGCGTCTGACAATTGCCCGTGCACTTGTCAGAAAGCCGCGCATTTTGATCTTAGACGACAGTGCATCTGCACTTGACTTTGCAACCGATGCCGCACTTCGAAAAGCAATCCGTGAGATGAAGAATGCACCGACTGTATTCATCGTATCACAGAGAACCTCATCCATTCGTTTTGCTGATCAGATTTTGGTGCTAGATGATGGTCATTCAGTTGGCGTTGGTACACATGATGAGCTTCTTGCAAGCTGTAGCGTATACAAAGAGATCTATGACTCTCAGTATAAAAAGACAACCACAGACAATCAAAAATCAGGAAAGGAGGCATAAAAATGGCAGCAAAGAAAAAATATGATCGTACCAAGCAGAAAGAAACACTGAAAAAGGTACTAGAATATATCGAGCAGTATCGTGCCGTGCTTGTGTTCTCTTTGATTTTAGCAGCAGTCACGGTTGCATGTACACTGTATCTTCCGATTTTAACAGGAGATGCAATCAATTTGATTTTGGCGCCAGGAAAGGTTGACTTTGATGGCATTAAGCCAATTTTGTTTAAGGGCGCTATCGTTATTATCATCGGTGCAGTTGCCCAGTGGGTGATGAACATCTGCAACAACCGAATCACCTACGCAGTTGTCCGCGATATTCGTCAGGAGGCATTTGAGAAAATCGAAAAGCTTCCATTAAAGTATATCGACAGCCATCCATACGGTGATATCGTGAGCCGTATCATTGCCGATGCGGATCAGTTCTCTGATGGTCTGTTGATGGGCTTTACTCAGTTATTCAGTGGTGTGTTGACAATCGCAGGAACTTTGATTTTCATGCTGACAATCAATATTCCAATGACAATCGCAGTTGTTGTTTTGACACCAATTTCCTTCTTTGTTGCAGGATTTATTGCAAAGAAGACTTTCCATCTGTTCAAGAAGCAGTCAGAGACAAGAGGTGAGCAGACAACCCTGATCGACGAGATGATCAACAATCAGAAGGTTGTAAAGGCATTTGGTCAGGAAGAAAAGGTAATGGACCGCTTTAACGAGGTCAATGAGCGTCTACGCGATTGCTCAGTGAAGGCAACCTTCTTCTCCTCAATCACAAACCCGGCAACCCGTTTTGTAAACTCCTTAGTTTATGCAGCAGTTGCCGTATTTGGAAGCTTCTTCTCGATTGCAGGTGGAATCAATGTCGGTCAGCTGTACAGCTTTTTAAATTATGCAAACCAGTATACAAAGCCATTTAACTCGATCTCAAGCGTTGTCACCGAGCTTCAGAATGCACTTGCCTGTGCAGGAAGATTGCTTGATTTGATCTACGAGGAGACTGAGGTGCCGGATGCAGCGGATGCAGCGGTTCTAAAGAATGTGGACGGTGCAGTGACACTTTCCCATGTAAACTTCTCCTATGATCCGAATCAGAAGTTAATCGAGGACTTAAATCTGTCCGTAAAGCCAGGTCAGAGAATTGCAATTGTAGGTCCAACCGGATGTGGAAAGACGACACTGATCAATTTGTTGATGCGCTTTTACGATACCAACTCAGGTACAATTGAGGTTGATGGCCATAACATTCGCAATGTGACAAGAAAGAGTCTGAGAGAAAATTATGGTATGGTGCTTCAGGAGACTTGGCTTAAGAGCGGTACGATCCGTGAGAATCTGTTAATGGGTCGCCCAGATGCAACCGAGGAAGAGATGATTGCAGCAGCAAAGGCAGCTCACGCGCACAGCTTTATCAAGCGAATGCCAAAGGGCTACGACACCAAGATCGGACAGGATGGAGGTTCTCTTTCTCAGGGCCAAAAGCAGCTTCTTTGCATTACCCGTGTGATGCTTTGCTTGCCACCAATGTTAATTTTGGATGAGGCAACCTCATCAATCGATACCCGTACCGAGATCAAGATTCAGGAGGCATTTGGCCGCATGATGCAGGGACGAACCAGCTTTATTGTAGCCCATCGTTTGTCCACAATTCAGGAGGCCGATGTGATCCTTGTTATGAAAGATGGTCATATCATCGAGCAGGGC
>CAUCWU010000049.1 GCA_958446555.1 uncultured Lachnospiraceae bacterium
TGGCAAAGGAATTCTGCAGGAGAGGCGTAAAATCCGTTGCTGTGTACAGCAATGCAGATGGGGAATTTTCTGAAGAAAGAAATGTAGCAATCGAGCAATTAAAGAATCGGGAGATAAAGGTTATTTTCTCTGTAGATATGTTCAACGAAGGTGTGGATATTGCTTCTCTTGATATGGTTATGTTTTTGAGACCGACGGAATCACCTACTGTGTTTTTACAGCAGTTGGGCCGTGGCTTGCGTATCAGCAAGGGTAAAGAGTATGTCAACGTACTTGATTTTATTGGAAATTACGAAAAAGCCGGGCGTGCACCGTTTTTATTAAACGGAGGTGCATGTGCCGGAGAGAGAACCGCATATGACTATTCTGAAATTGAATATCCCGATGATTGTATCGTGGATTTTGATATGCGTTTGATTGATCTCTTTCGGGAAATGGACAAAAAATCATTATCGATCAAAGAAAGAATCAAACAGGAATATTATCGTGTAAAAGAACTACTCGATGGAAAAGTTCCGACACGAATGGAACTTTTTACGAATATGGATGATCGTATATATGAATACTGTATGAAACATTCAAAGGAAAATCCGTTCAAACGATATATGGATTTCTTATATGAAATTCATGAGCTATCGGATGAAGAACTTCAGGTTTATAATGGAATAGGAAAAGAATTTCTGCAGCTGATTGAAACAACAGATATGCAGAAAGTATATAAGATGCCTATTTTATACGGCTTTTATAACGATGGTAATATAAGGATGGCTGTAACGGATGAAGAAGTGGTGGAAAGTTGGAAAAGATTTTTTGATCGAGGCACGAACTGGAAAGATTTTCCACAAGTAACTTCTTATGAGGAGTATCGAAAGATAACAGACAAACAGCATTTAAGCAAAGCCAAAAGTATGCCGATTAAGTTTTTAAAAGCTTCTGGTAAAGGATTTTTTATAGATAAGGATGGCTATGCACTGGGAATTCGAGATGAATTGTCAGATGTGATTAAAGTTGATGCTTTTAAGAAGCAGATGAAAGATATTATCGAGTATCGTACGATGGAATATTATCGGAGACGGTATGTAGAGAAGTAATCATAAGTATTATTTACAGAAGAAGTAACAGAGCGGATTGCGAGGTGACGGATATGCTGAAAAATGTACTGATCGTGGTAGATGATATAGAAAAATCCATAGAGTTTTATAAGGACTTATTTGGACTGCAAGTAATTCTTAAGAATGAAGGAAATGTGATCTTATCGGAGGGACTTGTTTTGCAGGATGCGGATGTATGGGGTAAGACTTTGGATGAGACCTTGACGCCATTCAATAACAGGATGGAACTGTATTTTGAAGAATTCGATGTAGACGGATTACTTGCAAAGTATGAATCAAGTAAGTATTTCGTCCGATATGCCACTGAATTAACAGAACTTGCAGGCGGGCAAAAGCTTGTAAGATTGTATGATCCGAGTGGCAATCTTATTGAGGTTCGCACTCAATTCAGGTGTAATTAAAGGAGATATTATGCAGATTTTTGTTGATGCGGATGCCTGTCCGGTAGTTGGTATTGTTGAGAAAATTGCAAAAGAGCACAGTGTTCCGGTAACGTTGTTGTGTGATACGAATCATGTGTTATCTTCTGATTACAGTGAGGTAATTGTAGTAGGAGCCGGTGCAGATGCCGTGGATTATAAACTGATCAGCATTTGTCATAAAGGCGATATTGTTGTATCACAGGATTATGGAGTGGCTGCAATGACTCTTGGAAAAGGTGCTTATGCGATTCATCAGTCTGGGAAATGGTATACAAATGAGAATATTGACCAGATGCTTATGGAGCGGCATCTGAATAAGAAAGCACGAAGGGCATCTGGAAAGAATCATTTGAAAGGGCCAAGAAAACGAACAGCAGAGGATGATGAACATTTCAGAGAGTCTTTTGAAAAAATGATACATATGGCGATGGACAAGGAGAACTAATTTGAATATACAGATTTTTGGAACAAAGAAGTGCAATGATACAAAGAAAGCAGAACGTTTCTTTAAAGAACGTGGGATTAAGTTTCAGTTTATTGATATGAAAGAAAAAGGGTGAGTGTCGTCCAGTGGACGACGTGCTACGAACCGACCGAGCCGGAAGGCGAGACTGAGCAAGGGTGAATTCAATTCTATCGCCCAGGCAAATGGTGGACTGGAAAATATGATCAACTGGGAGGGCAAAGATAAGGATCTGCTTGCACTCATTAAGTACATTGCAGAGGAAGATAAACTTGAGAAAGTACTGGAAAACCCGCAGGTGATTAAGACACCGGTGGTCCGTAATGGAAAACAATCCACTCTTGGATATCAGCACTTAAGGCATGGAATGAAAAATGGTTCTTAGATGAAAAGGCTAGTAAGGATTGTGATAACAAGAAGGACGGTATTCCAGATTTCTTGAAATAAGAATTGAATTGTTATTCGAGGAAGGTATCCAAAGTCTTATGAAAAATGAAGGCTTATGTACTTTTCCTCGAATAATAATACTTCTGAGATAATGTGCCCAACAATTCGCATTTATAACATTTACATAAAACATGGCAGTATAATATATCTCCGATTATCAAGTCTTAAAGACAAAAAGAAATCTAACAAGTATAATGGTAAATATATTGGTTCATTGGACGTATAAGAAATGATGGAATATTTGAAGATGAATCTATATAAAATAATAGTGGGAAGCCATCTTGACTTTTCTCTTTGTACTTGTTAGAATATGTGTACAAAGAAAGTTTACCGCTGACCAATATGCGGTATATAAGTGGTTGGGTCGAAAGTTTACCGCTGACCAATATGCGGTATATAAGTGGTTGGGTCGAAAGTTTACCGCTGACCAATATGCGGTATAAAAATGGTTGGGTTGAAAGTTTACTCCTTCGCCGTAAGGCGGAGGATTTTTCTATATACATTATAATGAGGACAAGATAATGAAAAAGACGGGATTCTATATTATAAAAGATATTTTTTTTACGGACATGCCTGATTCATATCTTAAAGGAAATAAGGCAGGAAACAGACCTCATTATTATTGATTCGAGGATTCTGATAAGGGAATATTTTGGATGATACCATTATCAAGCAGAATAGATAAATACAAAAAAATTGTTGAGAATAAAGAAAAAGCAGGAAAGCCGTGTGATATTATACATATTGTAAAATTAGATGATAGTCGAGAAAGTGCATTTCTCATACAAGATATGTTTCCTATTATAGAAAAATATATAGAGTGAGAATACACTATTGCGGGAAATCATTTAATGGTAACAAGTGAACATGTAGCCAGAACAATCGAGCATAAAGCGAAGAAGGTTCTTAAAATGTTGAAGAGAGGAGTAAAGTTTACTCCGACTCAGCCAGACGTATTGACTATTTTAGAAAAGTTAAAAACAAATAAATAACAGAAAATCTAAGCCGGTGTTGCGAGTATATCAGTCTTGTAACACGAGTCTCTGTAACACTGGCTTATCTTATTTGGAGACTTTTTCTCACAGTCTCAATCGTTCCATTCTTTGATTAAGCGCGAATGGTTGAATCGTTTTAAAATTCGTGATTACGATCATGCATATCGACTGGTATTCGAATATTTGGAAGCATTTTATAATACAAAGTGAATTCATAGTCATTGCGATTACATGTCGCCGAATGAATACGAAGAACTGTATTATAAGTTCCAGCGGGACGAATTAACCTTAGTAAGTTAAGATGAGGAAAACCTCATTTTAACTTGTACTAAATCTTGACATAGGACCAGAACGTATGTGGAAAGAACGAGACAGTATCAGTCCATAAATCAAGGGTTCAGAATGATTGGCAGTATCAATGACAAGTACGGTACGCAAGCCAGAGCCTACCGCACGGGAGAGCGTGTCAGTATTGAATATCTGAACGGTTATCTGACGATAACAAAGCTCTGTTGGTGCAGATAGCCCAGATACAGAACGAACTTATCTAGATGCAAAAGGCATTGAGTGCCGAGAAAGACAGCGTGAAAATGAATGGATTTTTGGTAATGGCAGAGAGCTATAAGAAGCTGATGGAGCAGGGGAAGATTGAAAAAGAGATGCGCATATATGAGTTTTTGGCTACTTGCGACAGTGACGATTTGCACATAGTATAAAGTAACATTTAATTATTAGAGGGGGATATTATGGATACAAGGTTCAACCAGACAAAATTAAAGAAGCTCCAGATCTTCAATGGATCAC
This sequence comes from uncultured Lachnospiraceae bacterium, assembly GCA_958446555.1. Taxonomy (GTDB): domain Bacteria; phylum Bacillota; class Clostridia; order Lachnospirales; family Lachnospiraceae; genus Anthropogastromicrobium. The sequence continues at coordinate 4,244 of CAUCWU010000049.1, forward strand.
AACTAAAGTATTTGGCATTTGCATCTATGCTAATAGATCATGTTAATAACGCTTTAATAACACCTTATTTAAATGGACAAGGTTTTCTATTATATTTGTCCAATCTATTTTCTATTTTGGGCAGAATTGCATTCCCTCTGTTTGTTTTTTTTCTTGTAGAGGGATTCTTCAAAACTAGCAACAGAATGAAATATCTGATTATGCTTTTAATTTTTGGTGTAATATCAGAAGTGCCTTTTGATTTGTTTACATCAAAAACTTGTTTCTCTCCATATTGGAACAATATAATGTTTACCTTAGCGCTATGCCTTGTTACAATTTGGATTATTGACATTCTTAAAGATAAAATCAGCAATAAATATCTTTGGTATGCGTTATCAATCCTGATTGTAGCATTTTTTGGGTTTCTATCTATAGAGCTAAGTCTTGATTATGATTATCACGCAATAGTCGTTGCCTATCTCTTTTATATATTCTATGATAAACCTCTCCTTGGTGCTGGCCTGGGATATATATCAATTATAAAAGAACTTTACTCATTTATAGGTTTTGGCATGACTCTAACCTATAACGGTGAAAGAGGCAAACAATATAAATGGTTAAACTATTTCTTTTATCCAGTACATATTCTAATCTTAGGGCTTTTACGTATATATTTAAACATTTAGTTTATACTAGACGGGATGCGCTGGCTGTTTGATGCAAAGACAGCGAAAGAGGTTCTTGAGGGAAGATAGAGCGAGAACGCAGTCAAGGGGAAGGATTATGAAAACTACAGATTCAAAATCATTAGGTTAAGCAATCCGAGAAAGAAGAAAAGAATTAAATTATACACAAGCATATTTGTCTGAATTCACAGGCCTTTCGATCACTTTTATTTCTGATGTGGAACGCGGAAAACCTACAGCAGAAATTGAAAAAACAATACGGCTTATTTATTCAAAACAAACGATTTCGCCGTACGGCATATTTATAAGACGAAATACCAAATGGATATTTGCTTATCCAAGCTCCATGTATCATTTATTGAAAGAGACTCTCCACGGAAGATCTCTTCACTCAAGAAAATAATATATCATCAGTGCATTGTATAGCTCCTGACTCTGGAATCTGTTCGCAAAACTCTTTCCTGTAAGCTGTTCTACTCTCTGTAATCTGTACTTTACAGTGTTCTTATGCGAAAACAGCTTATCAGCTGTCCTCTGCAGATTGCAGTCACACTCGAAATAGGCCCGCATCGTCTCCATTAACTGTGTATGAGCTTTCTTCTCGTACTGTATGATAGGATCAAGCACTTCATCCGCAAATCGCTGCATTGGCGCAGTATTTTCATACGACATCAGCATACGGTAAAATCCCATCTCATCATAGAAGATGATTTCATTTTTCCTGTTAATATGCTCCAATACGGAGTTTGTTTTAGAGGTTTCGTGAAAGCTCTTTTGTAATTTGGATATGCTTTCACATTTTTCACCTATGTTGAGAGTGTATTCAATTCCGTTCAGGTCATTTTGCAAAAACTCACCAAACTGTTCAAAAATTTTTATTATCTTCTTGCGATCATCTGTACAGTTTTTCATAAAACCTATGATTCTGTCGCCATAGCAGGAAGTGATTGCAGGATAATCACATTCAGCAAAATATTCTTTTAGAGTCTGTGCAAAGTTTCTTATTTTGTCATTCGTAATCCCTTGATTCAAGTCACTGTATGTCTCTTCCGAACTTTTTTTACATAAATGTAACACGAAAACCTGTTCTAACATTCCCAGATCATTTCCCATTTGCCTGCATTTCTGCTCGATACTGGATGTATTGATACAGTTTCCAAAAATAATCTCTGCAAGCAGACTGTCCTCTATATCTTTTCTGTCATCCAGATATGATATAGCGTGTCCAAGTTCCTCGAAAAAGTCTAAAAGTGGTACATTCCAAGGTATGGTGAAAATCGGAAAATCATTATTTTCTGCTAAATCTATTACCTTTTCATCAATCTGTGTCACATAATTCTCGCCCATCAATAAAAGAGCACACGACATGTTAAGTTCAATTGCTTTTTTTATTGTTTGATACAGATCAAAATTTTTTCTCTGTGTTACCGGAGCACTTATTATTAAAAGTTCGTTTCCACGTACCCATTTCTCAAAATTAATATTCTCTGCCTTATAAGACCAGCGTATGCCCTTTTCCATGCCACCTGATCCGGCTATTACATCTGCCTGCGACATTGTCGTAAGTGATAGAAGATCCTTGCACTGAAACATTGTTTTTTCACCTTTTATTTCAGCAGGTCAATAGCTTCTGTTACCTTTGCAGGAATTTTTTTAAACAAAAATTCACCGTGTCTGACAGAAGCAGTGATTCCTGCTCTTTCACATATTGCTTCAAATTCTGATTTTGCATCAAGCACGATAAAGTTTGCAGGTTTATTTTCCTCGATTCCGTAGTGATCTGTAATATTCATGGTCACAGCTCCGTTCGTTGTCACAAGATCGAGAACATTCGTAATCTCTTCAGGTGACATCATTTGTGCCAGATGGATTCCATGATCGAGAATCATCATCATGTCTCCATTCCCAAGCGGATACCATGGATCAGACATGGAATCCTGTGCAAAACATACATTGATTCCGTTGTCGTAAAGTTCTTTTACTCTTGTGATTCCTCGTCTCTTCGGATAGGTATCCTGACGTCCTTCAAGATATACATTCTCAGTAGGACATGAGATGAAATTGATGCCTGATTTTTTGAAAAGCTTCATCATTCTGAATGCATAACTATTATCCGCTGAACCAAAGGAACATGTGTGGCTGGCTGTAGTTCTTGTGCCTATACCTTCCATAAGTGCCAATGCATTCAACAGCTCCAAAAAGCGGCTCTGCGTATCGTCTGTCTCATCACAATGTACATCAATAAGCTTATTATATTTGACGGCCAGTTCGATTGTCTTGTGGATCGATTTTTCACCGAACTCTCGAGCTAGCTCAAAATGAGGTATCGCACCAACACAGTCAGCCCCCATCTTAAGTCCTTCCTCCACAAGTTTGTCACCGTCCTTGTATGCGTACATTCCTTCCTGAGGAAATGCAACAATCTGCAGATCAAGGAGATCTTTTACTTCATCTCTTACTTCAAGTGCCGCCTTAAGACCTGTAAATGTCGGATCTGTCACATCAATATGTGTTCGGATAGCCTGAACACCATACAGCATCTCTTTTTTAATTCCACTGTAAATGCGCTCCTTCATCTGTTCAACAGTCATATTTCCTTTTGATTCACTCCAGCGCTGGATTCCTTCAAAAAGAGTTCCTGATCCGTTTTCCTCACCAAGGCTTGCTGTAAATACATAATCAAGATGCAAATGCGGATCTACATACGGTGGAACCACCAGTTGTCCATTTAAATCTACTTCTTCACATCCCACAGTTTTTTCCTGTGGTATATCTGCTGCGATTTTTTTGAAAATTCCATCTTCAACTAATATAGAAACAAGTTCTTTTTGACCTTTTAGCCTTACATTCTTAAATAATTTTGAACCCTTCATACCGTATTCCTCTTTTCTTATTAACAGTAATGATTTGAAATAACATCATTATTGTTATGTTGCTATTTGTTCTTTACGCACAAATCATAGCATCCGGTCAGAATACAGTCAATAAAATGCAAAATCAACGCTTTTATTTTATTCTTGCGTACAAAAAAAGTCAATTCACTTTGTGCGTTACACACAAAATAAACCGGACAGATGTAAAAGCATTATCTCCTGAAAAAACGATATCATAAATATTTTTGCGAGTTTCCTGTAAGGAGTACACTGACTCAAAATCTCTTGCAAGTATATCGCTGTAGCGATATACTTAATACATAAGGAGGAGCTGGTATGAAAAAAATATTATATCATGGATCAGAATTCTTAATTGAAAAACCAGAGTTCGGGAAGGGTGCCAGACACAATGATTACGGAAGAGGTTTTTATTGTACAGAAAATATAGAATTAGCAAGAGAGTGGGCATGTGCAAAGCAAAAAAATGGATATGTGAATATTTATGAATTGGACATGGAAGGATTAAAAGTATTGAATCTGAATGATTCAAAATACCACATATTGAATTGGCTTGCTATTCTTGCAGATAATAGAACGTACTGGCAGAATGGAAGTATTGCAGAAGAGGCAAAAAAATACATAAAAGAGCATTTCCTGATAGATATTACTCCATATGATATTGTTGTAGGATATCGTGCAGATGATTCATACTTTTCGTTTGCCCAGGATTTTGTTTCGGGAGTAATTTCGTTGGAAAAATTATCTGAGGCGATGCGGTTAGGTAAATTGGGCGAGCAGATTGTATTAAAAAGTCCGAAAGCTTTTGAGACGATTTATTTTCAGAATTATGAAAATGTAGATGCGGAAATATATTATATCAAGAAAGCGGAGCGCGAGCGTGAAGCAAGACGAGAATATAGAAAACGTAAAAAAGAAAGTGCAGATATTCATGAGTTATTCATGCTGGACATCATGAGGGAGGGTATGGAAAATGGTGATACACGCTTATTCAGATGATTATCTTACGTCAGCCCAACGAATATTGGGAGATATGTTGGATTTCGCGGTGAACACATATGATATGGATATTGATAAATTTTTTGAAATGTTTCTGGTTTCAAATGTGTCACGGCAATTTGAAATTGGAAATCCTACTTATGTAGCCGGAAAAACAGGGTGTGAGTTAGTCAAAGAAGTGATTCGGGATTCTGGGTTAGTAATGGAAGAGTACCCAGATGAGATGTATTTGGATAAATCGCCAGAATATTGGAGTGGCTGGGCATTGGCCTATTATCAGTGGTATCGAGGAAGAACATTTTCACGCATCTACAGGGCGGTATCAATGACGGAAATTCGAAATATGTATGAAGCATACCACGAGATGGATTTGGCACATTTCGTGGAGCGGTTGGATGAATTATGGAACCAACATTATCCGGAGACAAATCTGAAACGAATTCGTGATTTGGCGGGACTATCACAGCGAGAACTGGCAGAACTGTCAGGAGTATCTGTGCGGCAGATACAACTCTTTGAGCAAAGACAGAGAGATATCAATCAGACCAGAGCAATTGATGTGTTGCGATTGAGCAGGGCGCTTGGATGCAAGAATGAAGATTTGCTGGAACTATGAGGATCAGGCTAAAGCAAAGAATCGTCTAAAGACAGCGAGATATGGGAAAGACCTGTATCTCGCTGTTAAAATAGATGCTCCTGAGTTGGTGTTTTAGGAAATTGTCTTAAGGACTCTTTTTAGAATTGAAGTCAGAACAGGGGCAGTTATTGCAGTAAAGATCATTCCAGGAGCTGCGCTTACTACTAAAGGCTGCCAGGCAACACCCAAGATTGTTGCCAATACCAGTCTGGCTGCAAACGTTCCGGCAGGACCAGCAATAATGAGGGCCAGTGGGTCCTTTTTTAATACTGTTAAGATAAGACCGGCTACAATACGGTACACCATTGCGATAATGACATTGTATATAGTCTGAAGACCTAATATCATCCCAATAATGCTGGCAATGATGCCGATGGTAAGATAATGTAGAAATCCTCTGATTCTTCCGATGCTTATGGCTAATGGGGCTGATAATTGAAATTCAGTTCCTGGAATGGGTGATGGGATTTTAAATAAGCCCGAGATGAACAGCAGAACAACCCACATGCCGTCCATAGTCAGATTTTTGACGCTAAAAAAATGATTGGATAAATTTCTTTCTTTTGATTCTTCTGTAGTATTCATAGTTTTCCCATCCTTTTGTTTAAAATATTTCTGCCATTTCCCATTGAGAGAGATTAAAAGCAAAGTTATTGTATACAATAAGCAACTAATTGTCAACCATTAAATAAAAAAGGTTGACAATTAGTTGCGAGTAAGTATATACTTTGCCTAAAGTATGCAAGAAAAAAGGAGAATGCAATGGGAAAAGGGATATTTGTAACCGGTACAGGTACGGATGTTGGTAAAACATACGTTACAGGATTGATTATAAAAAAGATAAAAGAGAACGGGATGACTCCAGGCTATTTTAAAGCTGCTATGAGTGGAAATGAAAGAGAGGAAGATGGAACGCTGATTCCTGGTGACGCTTTGTGGGTTAAGAATGTATCAGGAATCTCCCAGTCAGTAGAGGAAATGTGCCCGTATGTCTATGAGCATGCTTATTCTCCGCATCTGGCTTCACGTCTGGAAGGAAATCATGTTGAGATGGCAGTTGTTTTGGATAATTATAGAAAAGTAAAAGAGAAATACGACTATATAACAGTTGAGGGAAGTGGCGGTATTTTATGTCCGATCTGTTTTGATGAGGCACGTATTGGGTTGACAGATATAATA
>CAUCWU010000050.1 GCA_958446555.1 uncultured Lachnospiraceae bacterium
AACCGCGTGGATCGTTTCCTCTCTGGAGTGGCGTATCTAGACGGCGAGCATCCATCGGCAATCATTTGCAGAGGCTACTATACGAGAAGCACTGTGACTGCCTATGACTTTAAGAATGGTCATTTCCAGAAACGATTTGCAGTTGACTCTGGCCATGTTCCGATGTCAAACCCATTTGACGACCATGCTCATGAAAAAGAGGGGCTAGATCCAGTGTGGGGAAAGCTAGCTGGACAGGGAAATCACAGTCTGTCAGTTGCCGATGTGGATGGCGATGGCTATCAGGAAATTATCTACGGTGCAGCAGTGATTGATCATGACGGAAGTCTTCTGTATTCTAGCTACGATCATCTGCCAGATGGAAGGTTGGCAAAATTAGGCCATGGCGATGCAATGCATGTCGCACATATCAATCCAGATCTGCCAGGATTTCAGATTTTCAATGTCTTCGAGGGCGCAAAGTCAGCTCCATACGGCTATGCACTGCGCGATGCAGCTACAGGAAAGGCATTCTTCGGAGAATATGCCGAGACGGATCTCGGACGCTGCATGATTGGAGATGTCGTTCCAGATGTGCGTGGTCTTCAGGTATGGGTGAATGACACTTACGATTGCAATGGCAATAAGCTCGATGTCAAGCTACTTGGCACGAATGCAAACATCCACTGGGCGGCCGATATGAGTACTCAGATCATAGATGGCGTCGACTATATGGAGAGAAAAAAGCAGACTGGTATCATAAACGATAATACGCATGGCATCATGCTAGATCCGCAGGGAACATTAACCAACAATGGAACCAAAGGAAATCCGTGCTTGGTTGCTGATATTTTCGGCGATTACAAAGAAGAGATTATCCTTCGCCTAGAGGATAGCAGTGCTGTTCGTATCTATACCAACACTGAGCTGTCATCGCACAAACTTTTCACCTTGCTTCATGACATTCAGTATCGTGTCGGAGTGGCATGGCAGAACAACTGCTACAATCAGCCGTGCTATACAAAGTTCTACCTTGCAAGTGATATGGAATGGAAGTATGTGCTGCCAGCGCTCGCGGCAAGTGATCAAAAAAATTTGTAATTGACATTTAATCTTTGGAGACGTATTTTTGCGTCTCCAATTTAATACTTTCCATTTCACGTTAGATGTGCTATACTTACTCTGTATGGTTTCTGTAAATAATATGTAAGATGCTAAGGTCAAAGGTGAAAAAGCTATCGTGTTTACACGATGAGGCTTTTGAACTTTTGACCATCGAGTTGAATTTAGTAACGTTGCCTGTATAATAGGCAGGGGAGAGATGCATATGGAGGAAAAAAATAAGCCGACTGAATCAGAATCTGTATCAAATATTGATAAAAAGAAAGAGGAGCGGGCAAAGCTTCGCGAGGCGCAAAAGCAGGATGCCATAAAGGTACGAGGAAGCCTTAGCGCCTATATGAACTGGCCGCTTCTTGTCTGCATTGCGTTGTTAATTCTTAGCATTATCGTCACGATGATTGACTGGATGGCAGGTGTGGCAGCAAGTGCCTGCTCAATTGTCTTAATTATCGGTCTGATGGCGCTGTCAATCTATTACCATCGCAGAATCAACAGTGATATGGTCGGATTCGGTGCGGGATATGCGCAGATCCAAAAGCAGCTGCTTCAGGAGATGGAATTCCCGTATGGTGTGGCAGATGAAACTGGTCGACTAATTTGGATGAATCAATCTTTTCAGCAGATTGTTCAGCTAAACAACAATTCGCATAAAAATTTGGCGGCACTGTTTCCGGGAATCGAGAGACAGTTTCCAAAAAAACAGCGAATTGTTCAAGTTCACTCACAGTATCTGGGAAGAAAATACCAGATCACAATTAAAGGTGTGTCGATTCGCGATATTGTTGAGGCAGTGGTCGATGACGAGGATCAAGGAAAGAATGCACCGTTTATGTATGCTGTGTATTTATCAGACGAGACAGAGATGCTGGAGTGGAAACAAAAGGTTGAAGATGAAAAGCTTGTCGCAGCGCTTTTGTATTTGGACAACTATGACGAGGCGTTAGACTCAACAGAGGAGACAAGACGTCCGCTTTTGGCAGCACTAATTGACCGTCAGATTACAAAATATATCAGCGCTTATCATGGTGTCATTAAGAAACTGGAGAACGATAAATATTTTGCGATTGTCAGCAACGAGCATTTAAAAGAAATGCAAACGAATGATTTTTCACTTCTTGAGGATGTCAAGACGATCAATATCGGTAATACGACAAAGGTTACAATCAGTATCGGACTAGGTACAAACGGTGGCACCTACTCGAAAAACTACGATTATGCGCGTATGGCAATTGATATGGCGCTTGGCCGCGGTGGCGATCAGGTTGTCCTAAAAAATCAGGATGAAATCACCTACTATGGTGGTCGTACACAGAGTCAAGGCAAGAATACGCGTGTAAAGGCGCGTGTAAAGGCTCAGGCGTTAAAGGAGTTAATTGAGGCAGCTTCAGACGTTTTGATTATGGGTCATTCCATCAGCGATGCGGACTGTATCGGTGCATCTGTCGGCATTTACCGTGCTGCCAGAACATCAGACAAAGAAGTGCATATTGTGTTGAATACGATTGCAAACAGCATTAAGCCACTGTTAAGCCGTCTTGCAGAGGATGAGGAGTATGGAAACAAGCTGTTTATCAATAATGAGATGGCTCTTCAAAAGATCACGGAGGGCACGCTTCTGATCGTTGTGGACAACAATAGACCAAGTAGAACAGAGTGTCCGCAGCTATTAAAGCTTGCTCAGCATGTCGTTGTGCTTGATCATCATCGCCAGGCGCGAGACTGCATCGAAGGCGCAGTGCTTAGCTATGTTGAACCGTATGCGTCGTCTGCCAGCGAGATGGTTGCTGAGATTTTGCAATATTATTCAGATTCGATCCGAATCCGACCGACCGATGCCGATGCAATGTACTCCGGAATTGTTGTGGATACCAATAACTTCATGAACAATACCGGTGTGAGAACCTTCGAGGCAGCAGCATTTTTGAGGAGAAATGGTGCCGATATCACAAGAGTGCGAAAGCTTTTCCGTGATGATATGGAGGATTATAAGGCAAAGGCAGAGGCAGTGCGCGAGGTGGAGATGTTCCATGAGCGCTATGCGATCAGTGTCTGTCCTAGCGATATGACTGGAAATCCAACAGTCATTGCCGCTCAGGCAGCCAATGAGCTACTAGGCATTCGCGGTATTCGCGCTTCATTTGTGATGACCGAGTATGAAAATATGATCTATATCAGTGCTCGTTCCATCGATGAGGTCAATGTACAGACAATCATGGAGAAGCTTGGCGGAGGCGGTCATATGAACGTCGCAGGCGTTCAGCTTCGTGATGTCACGCTCGGACAGGCCAGATGCATGTTAAAAGATGTGTTGATGGCCCAAGAGGAGAAGGGCGATGAGGTGAAAAGCTAATCTATTGCAGTAAATGGAGGAAAAAAGAAATGGAAATAATTTTATTACAGGATGTAAAGTCACTTGGAAAAAAGGGTGAGCGCGTAAAAATTAACGATGGCTACGCAAGAAACTTTGTGCTGCCAAAGAAGCTTGGAATCGAGGCAACTGCAAAGAACTTAAATGATTTAAAGCTGCAGAAGGCAAATGAGGATCGAATTGCAGCTCAGAAGCTGGAAGAGGCAAAGCAGCTTGCAGCAAAGATTGAGGAAAAGCCAGTTGTCATTAGCGTAAAGACCGGTGAAGGCGGAAAGCTGTTTGGTTCTGTCTCCACAAAGGAAATTGCAGCAGCTTGCGAGAAGCAGCTTGGCTTTGAGGTTGATAAAAAGAAGATGGTTTTACCAGAGCCAATCAAGGCTTGTGGAACCATGATCGTTCCAGTTAAGCTCCACAGAGAAGTTACCGCAAAGTTATCTGTTAAGGTTCAGGAAGCCTAAACAACATGGAAGAGGCATTGATAAAGCGGGTACTCCCGCACAATACAGAGGCAGAGCAGCTTGTGATTGGCTGTATGCTCATGGACAAGGAAGCCATATCGGCTGCCAGTGAGATCATCCATGCAGATGATTTTTATGGAAGGCAGTACGGAGCCATGTTTGAGGCGATTACAGAGCTTTACAATGAGGGAAAGCCCACGGATCTGGTAGCAGTTCAGGAGCAACTAAAGACAAAAGATGTGCCGCCGGAAAGCTACAGCATTGCGGCTTTCCGTGAACTGTTGAATATGGTGCCGACTTCCGTGAACATTCGCTATTATGCCAATCTGGTATATGAAAAGGCATTGCTTCGCCGATTGATTCATATCAATGAAGAGATCGCGAACGACTGCTATATGGAAAAAGAGGATGTCAATACGATCCTCGAATCGACGGAAAAGCGTATTTTCGGGTTGCTAGAGAATCGAACCACGAGCGACTATGTGCCGATTCGCGATGTCGTCATCAACGTTGTCAATAAGATTGAGATCGCATCAAGAAACCACAGCATGGTCACAGGTCTTTCAACCGGTTACACCGACTTGGATCGTCAGACTTCAGGTCTACAGCCGTCTGATTTGATTTTGATTGCAGCCCGTCCTTCGATGGGAAAGACCGCTTTTGTTCTAAACTTGGCACACAATATGACAATAAAGGACAAAAAGACAGTTGCAATCTTTTCTCTTGAGATGTCAAAAGAGCAGCTTGTCAACCGTATTCTTTCAATGGAGTCAAGAGTTGATTCTCAGACACTTCGTACCGGAAATCTTTCCGACAGCGACTGGGATCAGGTCGTAGAAAGTTCCGGCATCATCGCAAATACAAAGCTGTTACTAGATGATACGCCTGGTATCACAGTTGCAGAGCTTCGCTCAAAATGCCGCAAGTTTAAGCTAGAGCATGGACTGGACTGTGTCATGATCGACTACTTGCAGTTAATGAGTGGAAGTGGAACCAGAAAGGGCGATAGCAGACAGCAGGAGATTTCCGATATTTCCCGTTCCTTAAAGGCACTTGCAAGAGAGCTAAATGTGCCAGTTATAGCGCTGTCACAGCTGTCCCGTGCCTGCGAGACGAGAACCGATCACCGTCCGATGCTGTCAGACCTTCGTGAGTCTGGTGCAATCGAGCAGGATGCGGATATTGTAATGTTCCTTTATCGAGATGAATATTATAATAAGGATTCGCCATCAAAGGGAATTACCGAAGTCATCATCGCCAAGCAGCGTAACGGCCCAATTGGAACAGTTGAGCTTGTTTGGATGGGCGATTTGTGCCGCTTTGGAAATAAAGAATATACGCAGCAGTAAGAATAATTAAAAAAGGCGTCTTTTAGAAGATAGTATTCTTCCAAAAGACGCTTTAAATGTTTATTGACGATTTTTAAGCTTACAAAAGTCGGGCTTTCATCCCACGGTTTTAACCGTGGGAGTATGTCAATCCAGAACAAGTAACAGTGCCATCTTAAACTTGCCCTGAGCGGTAACACTGTGCAGACCGTTCTTGTCGAAGCGGAAGGACTCACCAGCAGACAGAGTGTGATCTTTTCCCTCGTAGCCGATGGTAGCCTTTCCTTCGAGTGCAAAGACGATGGCATTACCTGGTGCACGGTGTGGTGTCAAACCAGTTCCTTCATCAAATGCCATAAGCACAAACTTCATAGTGCCGTTGCTTACGACGTCTAAATTTGCGATGCTTCCCTCCTCATAAGAAATTAAATCCTTTAACTTCATTACTTCTCCAGATTTTACGATATTATTCATTTGAACATCATTCTCCTTTTTAATAATAATTTCTGTATAGACAGTTCCGGTAGCGGTTTCTACTCCGCAGAGTGTGCCACCCGGAATGATCAGGCAATCTCCGTCTGTGACGGTTTCTTTTTTGGCATTTTCACCGATAAGAAATTCGGCATTTCCTTTTGCACCAATGTAGATGGCGGTCACATCATAGCACTCCTGGCTGATTGAAGTATCCTTGCCAAGAGAGAAAAACGTAACGGTGGTTTCTTGTCCCATCTTTGCATCGCGCGAAATGGTCATGCCATCCTTGATTGGGCGAAGCTGCTCAATTGTAAATACAGTCATAAAACTCCCTTCTGATCATCATGCATGTAACTTTGTAAAATTTACACTAAGTATTATTGTACTTTATAAGTATGGTATCCTGCAAGTAGTTTATTCTATAAGAATTGATAAAGTGGCACAGTCTATATTTGATATTCATCAATAGAGCTTATGACCTTGCATATCTTACTCAGCAAGCGATACCGGAATAATACTTCTTAATTTACGATTCTGGTAAGTAACCTCATCGACAATAACATTGACATCAAAGGAATTGGAAATGTTCTCTCGATTTAAAATTTCAGCAGCTTTTCCGTAGAACTGATCGCCCTTTCGGTTCATCATAAAGGCCTCATCTGCAATTCTCATCGCATTTGTCGGATAGTGCGTATTCATAATCGCACTGATGCCGTCCTCATGAGCCAGCTTTTCAATCATATTTAGCACTAAAATTTGATTGTGAAAATCGAGTCCGGTTTCCGGTTCATCAAGGATAATTAGCTTAGGCTCATTGATCAGTGCTCTTGCGATCAGAACCATCTGCAATTCGCCACCGCTCATCTGGTTACAATCCTTTGCGGCAAGATGGGTGATGCCAGTCTTTTCCATCATTGCTTCTGCCATTTCGATTTCTTTTGCACCAGGCTGTTCAAAAAGCCCTAGGTGGGAGCTTCGTCCCATCATCACCATTTCAAGACCAGTGTAGGAAAAGGAAAAACCGTGCGTTTGCGGGATATACGAAATCGTATTCCAAACATCCTTTGCCTTTAGGGTATGAATATCTTGACCGGACAAAAGAGAACGGCCGCTATTCCAAGAGAGAAGACCAATCATACATTTCAAAAGAGTTGTCTTTCCAATGCCGTTTGGACCAAGAATTGATAAAATGTGGCCTTCCTCAAGGGAAAGATTAATATTTTTTAGAACTTCTGTTTGCTTTGGATAGCCAAAGCAGCCATTTTGTACTTCTAAAATCATCTCAAATTGCTCCTATTCTTACTAAGAAGAGAGATAAAGACCGGTGCACCGATAATTGCTGTCAAAATTGAAAGCGGAAGCTCAATGACACTGACAGTTCTTGATAGGGTGTCAATGATAATCATAAAACAAGCCCCTAGGCTGATACTAAGTGGAATCACGTATCGGTTGTTGCTTCCGACAAGCATTCTGGCACAGTGTGGGATCAAAAGTCCGATCCAGCCAACCTGACCACACATAGAGACGCATGAGGCTGTGATGATCGTTGAGGCGAGAATAAAGAGCATTCTCGTCCTTTTGATATCAATTCCACTGGATTTTGCCTCATCTTCACTTAACGATAAAATATTTAAACGCCAGCGCAGAAGAAAGATCAGGACAATTCCGATCAGAATGAGTGGGGAACCGACAATAATTTTCTTATAAGTGGCACTGGTAAAGCTGCCCATCAGCCAGTATGTGATTTCTGGAAGCTTGTCCTGTGGGTCAGCAGTGTATTTTAGTAGAGAGCCAATCGCATTAAAAAGAGATGAGGCAATGACACCAGCCAAGACCAGATAGACCATAGAACCGCTTTTGTTTTTTCCTGCAATTTTCATCGTAAACAGCACGGAGATCAGACCAAAGACAAGGGCGATCAGCTGAGTCTCAAGGATACTGCAGGATAAAATGATGGCCAAAATCGCACCGACACAGGTGCCGCTTGTCACACCTAGTATATCAGGTGTGGCAAGTGGATTGGAAAATAGAGACTGGAACGTGTCACCTGCACAGGTTAGTCCAGCACCGACAATGATTGCCATTAAAATACGGGGAAGTCTTAAATTTATAACAACAGAGTAGGTCTGTAAATTGTCAATCTTTCCTGTAAAAACGGCGCAAATAGAAGCAATGACATCTGAGACGGGAAGTTTCATTCGTCCAAAGCACATGCATAAAATACCGGTAAGGATCGGAAGAAAAATCATTGCGATGACGGCGATGGGGGTAAAACGTCCTTTTTTGATTAAAAAGCTGTCTTTCATCAGTAGGTTAACATTTCCTCCAAATCCTCGTCAGTCACTTCATAGTTATACCATTCCTTATAGTAGTCCTTGATTGTATCTTCAAGTGGGTAGTCATCGAAGATTTCTGGATAGGTATTGCAAGCCATCCATGCGAAGACAAGCGGTGCGTCTGGGTTCGGAGTGAACCAATTCCACATACCCAAAGTCGTATCGTAAACACGACCATTTTGAACAGCAGATAGAGTGGAGAAATCAGCACCGTCAACCTTATTTTCTAATACATCCTCAGTGGTAAGAGAGAGCAGTCCTGGTCCATCTAAAAATAGAATGTCAGGATTCCAAGTGTAGACCTGCTCCATATCAACCTGAGTAAAGCCTTTTGCTTCATCCACTACGACATCAGTAACACCGAGATGCTGCAACCAGTAGGTGCCGAATGTGCCATTTCCGGAAACCTGCGGAACACCGTCAGCGTATTTCCAAAGAATCATAGCGCTTGGGCGATCTTCTTCTGGTACAGTTGCGATGCGCTCCTCAACATCTTCAATGATCTCATTTCCAGCTTCCTTAAAATCATCCATCTTTCCGTCTTCACCAAAGACATCCTCTAACAGATCCAGCCACTGTTGGTAGCGCTCAAGCGGGTCGGCAGCTGTGTCAGCGCCAACAGTTGCAAAGCCGATGCACGGGATGCTGCTAGACTGTAAAATTTCAGCGTGAGCTGTATTTCCTGCATTGTACAGAATGACATCTGGCTTTAGATTCATGATTTCCTCAATGTTTAAATCGCTCTGTGCGTAAACTGTATCAGAGGATTCCATTAATTCAGGCGCAATATCCTTTAAAACTGTTTTTGTAATCGTATCCTTAAAAGAACCGCAGTAGCCGACAATGTACGGAGCTGAGCCTTCAAAATAGGACATATAGGTGGAGAGAATCGGAATCTGGTCAATAACGACTCTTGTGATGTGGTTTGGCACCTCAACTGTGTTTCCTGCATGGTCAACGACAGTATGTGTTCCGTTCGGATCCGCTTCTGTTTCCGCTTCGGTACTTTCCACCTCAGTTTGAGCCTCAGTACTCTCTGTCTTGGAATTTTTGACATCAGCCTTATCAGCATATACGGTAAACGGTGTTAAGCTCATGCAAGCAACTAGTGATGCAGCGATAAATTTTTTCATAGAACCCTCCTGGTTTGATATTAAATACAAAAGTTAGAATTAACTAACTGACGTGTAATGATTGTAATGGAACCAGAAGAGTTTGTCGGTTGCTATGGCAACCGAATAAAAAATGATGTCTGCAAATGTTTTTCTAGATTGCGATATTTGTATTACACGAGTAAAAAATCGGAATCCAGTATTTTAATGTTAGAACCAGAAAATGTCAAAATTCCCTCATCACGAAGACGGCATAGCTCTCTAGATAGTGCACTTCGATCAACGTATAAAAATTCTGCCAATTTATTTCGAGTAAGTGGAAGATGAATCACGCCTTCTTTCGATTGTTCTAAGGTTTGCAAATAGATTTTTAATTTATCTCGAAGCTTTTTTTGACTTAATATGCGAAGCTTCACATTGAAGAAAGTGATTTGATTCGAAAGCTCCTGCAACAGATTGGCTGTCACCTGCATGCGACAATGACAGGTGAGCGTTGTCTCTGACAGAAGTGTTTTAAAATCTAGCAGTAAAACCTTGGTATCGACAGAAGCCTTTAAATAGAATTGGCTAGAAAATGAGCTTCCGCAGGCAAGTTCTGCGCCAAATACAGAGCCGCTTTTTAAATGTTGAATTGCGACGTGATTTGCATTTTCGTCATAGATAAACTCCTCTAAACTGCCATCTAATACAATTCCAGCTCGGAAATTGTGATCGCCAATGGTTACGATGAGGGCATCAGCCTTGTATTCAGTGATACGCGCCTGAAGACAGGAAAAAATGTTGCTATATTTTTCCTCTGGAATGCCTTTGAAAAGGCCAGAGGATTTTAAATACGTCTGGTACATAGCCAGATCGGAAGATATATTTTTTGTTGCCATGGCAACCGCCTCCTAAAAAATAAGTAATTATAATAAAACAAAAGTTAGAAAAATCTAACTTAAATTATACGTTTTTTCGAAAAGAAAGTCAAATGGAGAGTATAGGAAAATGTACCAGTTAGGCATAGATGTTGGAACAGCCACTGTAAAGTTGGTGTTAGTAGAAAATACGACCATCATTTCGTATTGGGAAGCAGCTCATCACAATCAACCATCGAGCGCATTGCAGAGAGAAATTGCCAAGTTAGGGGCATATCTGGAGTCACAGATGGACTTGCAAGCAGATTCCGATTTGCAAGCAAATTCTCAAACAAATTTTCTTGCGGTTGGTATTACCGGGGCAGATGCAGAGGGAATTTATCAGAAATTGGATGGTTCTACTTTTTTGGAAGAAATCCCTGCAATTGTGGAAGGAACAAAGTTTTTGACACCGTCTGCTAACAGTATTATTGAAATTGGAAGTCAGGGTTCTCGATTTATCAATCAAATTGGACAGGTG